>NZ_JAVRHI010000151.1:0-5000 GCF_034105845.1 Streptomyces sp. CRN 30
GGCGGCCGCCGCGAGGACCGCCGCGACGACCGCGAGCCCGTTGGGCCGGGCGGCGCCCGCCAGCGCGGCGAGCGCCCCCGCCGCCGCCCACCGCCCGGTGAGGACGGCGTACAGCGCCCAGGCGGCGCAGGCGGTGAGCACGGGTTCGGTGTACGCCATCGACAGCACGACGCTGTGCGGCAGCAGCCCCCACAGCACGACGAGGGTCCGGGCGACGGCCCGGCCGTGCAGCCGGAGCGCGACGGCGTGGATGCCCCAGGCGGCGACCGCCGCGGCCGTCCAGGAGACCAGCAGCCCCGCCCAGGTGCCGGTGAGCGGCAGCACGCTGGTCGTGACCCGGATCAGCGCGGGGTAGAGCGGGAAGAACGCGAGGTCGCTCTGGACGGTGCCGTCCGGCCAGTACAGGGTGCGGCCGTACCCGTGCGCGGCGATCCCCAGGTACCAACGGGAGTCCCAGGACCGCCCGAGCAGCCGGAGCGGGTCCTGGCCACCGGCCCGCGCGGCCACGGCGACGGCCGCGGCACCGGCCAGCCGCACGGCGAGGAAGAGCACCACGGCACCGAACGCCCCGGTCCCCGCCCGCCCCGGGCGCTCACCGCCCCGCTCCACGACGACGGTACGGGCGGGCGCGCTGACGCGGGTGGCTGCGTGGGTCACAGGGGCATGCTGCGGTTGCGGGGGGCGGGGCGCGAGCGGGGGGAGGCCGGGTGGGTGACGGGGCCGGGCGGCGAGGGCCGGGCGGCGGTCAGGCCGCGAGCGTCCTCAGGCGCCGCGCGGCGTCTTCCAGGACGGCCGTCCGCTTGCAGAACGCGAACCGTACGAACGGCGCGCCCTCCTCGCGGTGGTCGTAGAAGACGGCGTTCGGGACGGCGACGACGCCCGTGCGTTCCGGCAGGGCGCGGCAGAAGGCGAAGCCGTCGTCGAGGCCGAGGGGGCGGATGTCGGTGGTGACGAAGTACGTGCCGGCCGGGCGGAAGACGCCGAAGCCCGCCTCCGTGAGTCCCGCCGAGAGCAGGTCCCGCTTGGCGCGCAGGTCGTCGCGGAAGCCGGTGAAGTAGCTGTCCGGCAGTGCGAGCGCCTCGGCGATCGCGTACTGGAACGGGCCCGCGGAGACGTAGGTCAGGTACTGCTTGGCCGAGCGTACGGCCGTGACCAGGGCGGGGGCGGCGGTGATCCAGCCGACCTTCCAGCCGGTCAGTGAGAACGTCTTGCCGCTGGAGGAGATGGTGACCGTGCGCTCGCGCATGCCGGGGAAGGACGCCAGGGGGATGTGTTCGGCGTCGTCGAAGACGAGGTGCTCGTAGACCTCGTCGGTGACGACGAGGAGGTCGCGTTCCACGGCCAGCTCGGCGATCGCCGCCAGTTCCGGGCGGGTGAGGACGGTGCCGGTGGGGTTGTGCGGGGTGTTGACCAGCAGCAGTCGGGTGCGGTCGGTGACGGCGGCGCGCAGTTCGTCGAGGTCGAGGCGGAAGGCGTCGCCCTCGGCGGTCGGCCGCAGGGTGACCGGCACGCGCGTGCCGCCCGCCATCGCGACGCAGGCGGCGTAGGAGTCGTAGTACGGCTCCAGGGCGATCACCTCGTCGCCGGGCTCGACCAGGGCGAGCAGCGCCGCGGCGATGGCCTCGGTGGCACCCGCGGTGACCAGGACCTCGGTGTCGGGGTCGTAGGACAGGCCGTAGTGGTGGAGCTGGTGCGCGGCGATCGCGGCGCGCAGCTCGGGGACGCCGGGCCCCGGCGGGTACTGGTTGCCGCGCCCGTCCCGCAGCGCCCGTACGGCCGCCTCCCGGATCTCCTCGGGCCCGTCCGTGTCCGGGAACCCCTGCCCCAGGTTGATCGCCCCGGTCCGCACGGCCAGGGCCGACATCTCGGCGAAGATCGTCGTCCCGAACTCGGCGAGCCGGCGGTTGAGAAGGGGTCGCGTGCTGGAGGTCATGACGGCCATCCTCCGCCGAACCTCTGGAGTTGCTCAACTCTGCTTTGGCGCGTCGCGGCCGAGGGCATCTCCCGTGCACGCAGCGAGCGAGGCACCCACGGGGGGTTGCTTCGGGCGGGCTCCCGGGGTGGGTTCCCGGGGCAGCCGGCTCGGGCGTCGTGCATCGTAAGGGAGGGTGACGCCATGATCATCGGCATCATCGTGGCAGTGATCGTCATCGCGGCCGTGGCCCGGGGGATCTCGGTCACGCGCCGGGGAGCGCGCGCCGGGGGTACACGCGGGCACACGCGCGGCCGTTGGGCCGGTGGAGGCGGCGGTGACGCCGGGGGCGGCGGTGGCAGCGGCAGTGACAGCGGCAGCTGGTGGGTCGGCGGGGGCGACGGCGGTTCGTCGTCCGACGGTCACCACGGCGGTCACTCAGGAGGCGACTCAGGGGGGCACTCCGGTGGCGGCGGCCACTCCTGCGGGGGCGGCTCCTCCTGCGGCGGTGGCGGTGGCGGATGCGGTGGAGGAGGCAGCTGACACGGGGCAGCCGAGCTTCTCCGAGGGGGAACCGCATCCCCCGGCCAGGGTCCCGCCCGGACGGCCGGGACCGGGCCCCGCACCGAGCGTCCGCCGGGCAGCGCGCCCGGCGGACGCTTCTCGCGCACCGGCGCGCACTGTGCGGGGAAGGCGCACGCTGTGGTTGAACAGTTGAGCTGTGGAGCCCCCCGAGGGATGGAAATACCACGAAGTTGGGTAAAAACGCTGTGGCGCGGCCACCGTCCATGATTGCCTCTCATTCGCCCAAGCAGCCCCCCGGACCGTCCTGCGGACCCCTCCTGACCGGCCGACTGGGCCGGCTGTGACAGGGCCGCACCTCCCCGGCACGACCGGGACACGCAGGACCCCGCCCCTTCCCCCCTTGTGTGCTTGCGGAGCCCATCCATGCTCACGACCCTGAACACCGCCTACACCGACACGCGCGCGGCCGATCTCGCCTGGGCGCTGGGCCGGGAGCCGCTTCCGGCCCTGGCCACACTCGAAGTCGAACTGGCGAACGCCGCACTTCAGTTGAGACTCCTCGGCGCCTCCCATCAAGTCCTCCTGGAGGAGGAGTGGGGCACCTGCTCGGAGACGGTCGCGTGCATCCCGGGCAGCCGCACCCCGCTGCCCCTGGGCGTCGCCAAGCGGGTCGGCGACTGGGAGTACGAGTTCGCCGCCCACGTCGAGCTGCTGACCCCGGACGCCTTCGCCGACCGCGCGCGGGAACTGCTCGCGCTCGTAGGGGACCACCCGCACGGACTCGTCGGCGTCTTCCCCGGCAGCCCGCACGCCTTCACCGCCCTGCTGGCACAGACCAACGAAGGCCAGGTGCACTGGCGCACCTGGCACGCCTACCCCCAGGAGGGCCGCCTCGTCGCCACCCGGACCCGCGTCGGGGCCTGCGCCGAGGCGTCCGCGCTCACCCCTTCAGGTGCGTGCGCGGGATAAACCCCCGAGCCGGAGTGAACGACAAGTCCACACGTGTGGGTGACCCAGCGGAGCGTGGGAGTGACGTAACGTCACAGGGTGATCGAACCGCAGGCGCCCGCCCCGCCCGGCCCCAAGCCGCCCTGGGACGGTCCGGGCGGCCCACGCCCCGCCCCCGCGCCGCTGCCCGTGCGGCCGGCCACCGGGCGGTTCCTGGTCCTCGCGGGCGTCTTCGTCTGCGCGGCCTGCGGGCTCGTCTACGAGCTGGAACTCGTCGCCGTCGCCTCGTACCTGACCGGCGACTCGGTCACCCAGGCGTCCATCGTCCTGTCGGTCATGGTCTTCGCGATGGGCATCGGCTCGCTCGTCGCCAAGCGGGTACGGCGGCTCGGCGCGGCCGGTTTCGGCGCGGTGGAGACCGCGCTCGCCCTCGTCGGCGGATGCAGCGCGATGGCGCTGTACGCCGTGTTCGCCTGGACCGGCGGCCGGGGCGGCTGGTGGTCCGACGCGCCGCACGTGCTGCTGGTCGCCTTCTCGCTCACCATCGGCCTGCTGATCGGCGCCGAGGTGCCGCTGCTGATGGAGCTGATCCAGCGCATCCGGCGCCAGGACGTCGGCGGCGCCGTCGCCGATCTGTTCGCCGCGGACTACGTCGGTTCGCTCGTCGGCGGCCTCGCCTTCCCCTTCCTCCTCCTGCCGTTCTTCGGCCAGTTGAGCGGCGCGCTCGTCACCGGGACCGTCAACGCGGTCGTCGGCGCCGCGCTCGTGCTCGGCCTGTTCCGGCGCGACCTGAGCCGCCGCTCCCGCCGGCTGCTGCTGACCGCCAACATCGTCGTCATCGCGCTCCTCGCCACCACCGCCGTCCTCGCCGACGACTTCGAACGCGCCGCGCGGCGCGCGATGTACGGCGACGACGTCCGGGTGGCCGTCCGCACCGACGTGCAGGAGGTCGTCGTCCTCGGCGACACCGACGGCCACCCCCTCGACCTCTACCTCGACGGGCGGCTGCGCGTCGACGGCGGGGACGAACGCCGGTACCACGAGGCGTTGGTGCACCCCGCCATGGCCGGTCCGCACGCGCGCGTGCTGATCCTCGGCGGCGGTGACGGGCTCGCCGCCCGCGAGGTGCTGCGCTACCCGGGGGTGCGGCGCGTCGAGATCGTCGAGGTCGACGCGGAACTGTCCGGGCTCGCCCGCACCGACCCCGGACTGGCCACCCTCAACGACCACGCCTACGGCGACCCGCGCGTGCGCGTCACGTCGGACGACGCCTTCCACCGGCTGCGGCGGTCGCCGGTCGCCGCGTACGACGTGGTCATCGCTGACCTGCCCGACCCGGGCGTCACCGCCGGGACGAAGCTGTACTCGCAGGAGTTCTACGGGCTCGCCCGCCGCGTGCTCGCCCCCGACGGGCGGATGGCGGTCCACGCGGGGCCGTACGCCGCGCGGCCGGAGGTGTTCCGGACGGTGGAGTCGACGCTGCGGGCGGCCGGGCTGCGGACGGCGGCCTATCGGGTCGGCGGCCGCACGACCGGTACGGGCGGTGACTGGGGGTTTCTGCTGGCGGCCCGCGTCCGGCCGGTGCCCCGCCTCGACCCGCGCGGGCCGCGGCCGG
>NZ_JAVRHI010000152.1:0-39457 GCF_034105845.1 Streptomyces sp. CRN 30
CGGGACGCCGCCGACCGGCGGCGCACCGAACTCGACCGGCTGTCCGCCCGCGCCACCGGTGCCGCCCGCGCACTGGCCCCGCTGCGCGAGGAGCACGAGCGGGTCGCGCGGCTCTCCGCGCTGGCCGCCGGGACGGCCGCGGACAACGAACGCCGGATGCGGCTGGAGGCGTACGTCCTCGCGGCCCGGCTGGAGCAGGTCGCCGCCGCCGCGACCGTGCGGCTGCGCCGCATGTCCTCCGGCCGGTACACCCTCGTCCACTCCGACGACCGTGCCGGGCGCGGCCGCAGCGGCCTCGGGCTGCACGTCGTCGACGCGTGGACCGGCCGGGAGCGGGACACGGCGACGCTGTCGGGCGGGGAGACGTTCTTCGCCTCCCTCGCGCTCGCCCTCGGTCTCGCGGACGTCGTCACCGACGAGACCGGCGGCATCCGCCTCGACACCCTCTTCATCGACGAGGGCTTCGGCAGCCTCGACGACCAGACCCTCGACGAGGTCCTGGACGTCCTCGACTCCCTGCGCGAACGGGACCGCAGCGTCGGCATCGTCAGCCACGTCGCCGACCTCAGGCGGCGCGTCCACGCCCAGCTGGAGGTCGTCAAGAGCCGCACCGGTTCGCGGGTGCGGCAGCGCGGCGCGGGGTGAGCGCCGGTCAGCGGCCCACCGGCCGCCGGGGGAGCGGCGAGGAGTAGACGACGCTCGTCGTGACCGAGCCGAGCGTGCCGATCCGGCCCGACACCTCCTCCAGGTGCCGCATCGAGCGGGCGGCGACCTTGATGACGAAGCAGTCGTCGCCGGTGACGTGGTGCGCCTCCAGGATCTCCGGCGTGACGGCGACCAGGTCGTGGAACGGTCTGTAGTTGCCGGTGGGGTAGCGCAGCCGGACGTAGGCGAGGATCGGCAGGCCGAGCCGCTCGGGGTCGACGACGGCCGCGTACCCCTGGATGACGCCCGCCTCCTCCAGGCGCCGCACCCGTTCGGTCACCGCGCTCGCGGACATGGAGACGGCCCGCGCCAGCTCGGCGAAACTGGCCCGGCCCTCCCGCTGGAGGACGTCGAGAATGCGCCAGTCGGTGGCGTCCGGTGAATACTCGGTCATGGGGGATGGATAACAGGGAAATCCCCGGCAGATCAAGCGGAAGGCCGGGGAACGTCTCTGTCGGGAGCGGTGCGGCAGCCGTAGATTTTCGGTCGGAGAACCGAACCTCTGAAACCGCCAGAAAGAGACACAGCGATGACCGTGACCGCTCCCACCGAAACCGCCGCTCCTGCCGAGGCCGCCGCTCCCGCCACCGCTTCCGAGGCCGCCGCCTACTTCCGTGCCAAGCTCGCCTTCCACACCGACCCCGCCGACGTGGGCGCCGCCCTCGCGGCCGGCGGCGACCCCGGATTCGTCGTCGTGGACTCCCGGTCCACCGCCGCCTGGGAGCAGGGCCACGTCCCCGGCGCCGTCCACCTGCCGACCGCGCTGATCCCGGCACAGGCCGCCCGGCTCCTCGACCCGGCCGTGCCGGTCGTGACGTACTGCTGGGGCCCCGGCTGCGACGGCGCCGCCCGCGCGGCCCTCGCCCTCGCCGAACTCGGCTACCGCGTCAAGGAGATGGTCGGCGGCTTCGAGTACTGGGTGCGGGAGGGACTCGCCCACGAGACGTGGCGAGGCGTCGAGCGCGAGCCCGCCGACCGCCTCACCGCTCCCGTGGACGCGGCCGACTGCGGCTGTTGATCACCGTGTAGGTTCTGCCGCATGGTGCGATACGCGGAGCCGGGCGTGGTGGACTGGGTCGAGTCGGGCGGCGGGCCGCTCATAGCGGTGCCGGAGACGGTGCTGCCGTTCTGGACCGGCGCCGACGGCGAGGAGACCGCCTCCGACTACGACCGGGCCTGCGAGGTCGACGGACAGGCCGGACTCCTCCCGGTCGGCGACGCGGCCGCCCTCGTCCTCGGCGACGAACCCGCCGCGACCGCGTTCCTGCCGGAGCACAACGCCTTCGTCCGCTGGTGCGCGGGAGAGGACGAGAGCGAACTGCTGGGATCCGTCCCCGGCGCGCTCGCCACCGCCGAGTGGGAGCCGGAGCTGACCTGGCAGATCCCCGGCGCGCTGCTGCTCTTCGACGCGGCCTGGCCGGGCGGCGCCTGCGAGTCCACCGACCACGTCCGGGTCGCCCTCGACCCGGGCCGCTACGCCGTCCGCGCGGCACACGTCCGGCCCGGCCCGGAGACCTGGCTGGCCCTGGTGCAGCTCCGCCCCCTGCACAGCTGAGGCCCGGCTCCGCGCACCGGGCGCGGCCGGGCGGCGCGTCGTCCGCCATGACCGGCCGCGCCACGGCTCACGGAGTTCACAGCCGGGCGAGTTCGTCCACCAGGTCGTCCAGGCCCAGCGAACCCTGCGACAGCGCGGCCATGTGCCACGCCTTGAGGTCGAAGGCGTCGCCGTGCCGCTCGCGGGCCTTCTCCCGGCCGAGCAGCCAGGCACGTTCGCCGAGCTTGTAGCCGATCGCCTGGCCCGGGATGGTCAGGTAGCGGGTCAGCTCGCTCTCCACGAAGTCCGCGGGACGGCTGCTGTGCGAGCCGAAGAACTCCTGCGCCAGCTCCGGCGTCCACCGCTCGCCCGGGTGGAACGGCGAGTCCGCCGGGATGTCCAGCTCCAGGTGCATGCCGATGTCGATGATGACGCGCACCGCCCGCATCATCTGCGCGTCCAGGTAGCCGAGCCGGCTCTCGGCGTCGGTGAGGAAGCCCAGCTCGTCCATGAGCCGCTCCGCGTACAGCGCCCAGCCCTCGGCGTTGGCGCTGACCAGGCCGACGGACGCCTGGTAGCGCGACAGGTTCTCGGCGACGTGCGCCCACTGCGCGAGCTGGAGATGGTGACCGGGGACGCCCTCGTGGTACCAGGTGGAGACCAGGTCGTAGACCGGGAAGCGGGTCTGTCCCATGGTCGGCAGCCAGGTGCGGCCCGGCCGGGAGAAGTCCTCCGACGGCGCCGTGTAGTAGGGCGCCGCCGCGCTGCCGGGCGGGGCGATGCGCGACTCCACCTTCCGCACGCGCTCGGCGAGTTCGAAGTGCGTGCCGTCCAGCGACGCGATCGCCTCGTCCATGAGGCCCTGCAGCCAGTCGCGGACCTCGTCGACGCCCTCGATGTGCCGGCCGTGCTCGTCGAGGTGGGCCAGCGCCACCCACGGCGTCGCGGCGCCGGGCAGGATCTTCTCGGCCTCCTTCTTCATCTCGCCGAGCAGGCGGTGGTACTCGGCCCAGCCGTACGCGTAGGCCTCGTCCAGCTCCAGGTCGGTGCCGTTGTAGTAGCGGGCCCAGCGGGCGTAGCGCTCCCGGCCCACGGTGTCCGAGGCGCCCTCGACCGCCGGCGCGTACACGTCGCGCATCCAGCCGCGCAGCTCCACCACGGCGGCGGTCGCCGCGCGGGCCGCCTCGTCCAGCTCGGCGCGGAGCGCGTCCGGACCGGCGGACGCGAAGTCCTCGAACCAGCCGCGGCCCTCACCCGTGTCGGCCCACTCGCCGAGCTGTTCGACGAAGGTCGCGGTCGGCCGGGGCGCGGCGAACAGCTTCCGCTCCAGGCCCAGCGCGAGGGAGTCGCGGTAACCGGCCAGCGCGCCCGGCACCGCGCGCAGCCGCTCGGCGATCCGGCCCCAGTCCTCGTCCGTCCGCGCCGGCGTGATGGCGAAGATCTCGCGCACCGAGTGCGCGGGGGTGCCCATGTTGCCGACCGAGCGCAGCCCCTCGTCGGCCTCGTGCACGGCCAGCTCCGCGGTCAGCCGCTCACGCAGCAGCCGGGCGCAGCGCCGCTCGGCGTCGCTGTCCCCGCCGGGGCGGCGCTCCGCCTCGTCGAGCCGGGCGAGCGTGGTCCGCGCCAGCTCCGCCAGGGCCTCCTGGCCCGCCGGGGAGAAGTCGGGCAGCCGGCTGGAGCTGTCCGGCACGCCCAGATACGTACCGGTGACCGGGTCGAGGGCGATGAGCTCGTCGACGTAGGCGTCGGCGACCTCGCGGGGAAGCGGGCTCTTGGTGTCTGACATGCGGACATCCTCGTACGGAGAGCGGTACCGCGTCAGCCCGGTGGGCCGGGACGGCCGCCCCCGACGGCCGGATTTCGCTCACGGCCGATCCCCGCGCCGCGGGCTGCCGTGCCCTGCTCCCGGCCGAGCCCCTCCCTCCGGCCGCCGTGCCCTACTCCCGGCCGACCGGCTCGCCGTGCGCCTCCTGGGCCGTGGCCGTGGTCGTCGCCGGGTCCAGGCGGGCCGTGATCACCAAGGTGCCCTCCTCGATCTGGTAGTCGAGGGGGAGGCCGAGGCCCCGCATGGCGGTGACCATGCCGGTGTTGGACGCCTGTGTCACGGCGTACACGCTCGCGCAGCCGGTCCCGGCGGCCATCGCCACGAGCCGGCGGAGCAGCTCGGCGCCGACGCCCCGGCGCTGCCACGCGTCCTCGACGAGCAGCGCGACCTCCGTCTCGTCGCCGTCCCACAGCAGGTGGCCGAGGCCGACGATCCGCCCGGCGGGGGTGGCCACGGCGAGGGTGCGGCCGTAGCGCGGGCTGAGCAGGTGGTTCAGATAGCGGTCGGCGTCCCCGACGGGTCCGTGGTAGCGCAGCCCGAGGGTGCGCTCCGAGCAGCGCTCGTGCATCGCCTTCGCCGCCGCGAGGTCGGCGGGCCCGGCGCGGCGGACCGTGAGGCCGGTGCCCTCGGGCAGCGCCAGCGCCTCCCCGTCGCGCGGCACCCGCGGGCCGAGCCGGGCGTCCAGTTCGACCAGCGCACGCGCCCGCGCGAACTCGGTCGGCGTGAACGGCAGGTACGGCCGCTCGACGGTGATGGCACCGCCCTCGGGCGTGCGCAGCCGCATGACCGTGTCGGCCGGCATCCCTTCCACCGGCAGGCCGCGGGAGCCGCTTCCG
The DNA here is from genome assembly GCF_034105845.1 of Streptomyces sp. CRN 30. Lineage (NCBI taxonomy): Bacteria > Bacillati > Actinomycetota > Actinomycetes > Kitasatosporales > Streptomycetaceae > Streptomyces > Streptomyces sp. CRN 30. Next base: position 4,901 of record NZ_JAVRHI010000152.1, read on the forward strand.
CCCGCCGGGGCGGGCAGCGACCGGATCGTGCACCGGCCCAGCAGCTGCCGCAGCGCCAGCGGCAGCTCCGCCGCGTCGACGGCCGTACGGGCGGCGAGCCCGAGCACCCGGGTGGGCGCGTCTACCAGGTCGTGGGCGTCGGCGCGCTCGCACCAGACGTCCCGGCCGCCCGCGGCCGTCACCGTCCCGGTCAGGGCGGACACGGTCAGCTCGCCCGGGGCGCGCAGCAGGAACTCGTCCACCGTGCCGACGGCCAGCGGGTGCGTCTGAAGGCTGAGGATGTCCACCCGCCGCTCGGCGAGGGCCGTGCAGAGCACGGCCAGCGAGCCCGGCTCGTCCTGGACCGTGGTCCGCATCCGCCACAGGGCGCTCTCCCCGGCTCCGGCCCCGGCCCCGGCCGAGGGCGGCGGGGCGCCCGTATCGTCCGTCGGCGGCGCCTGGCCGTGCCGTCGTGTGCGCCGTGTCCAGCGCGTCCACAGGTTCGCCGTACGGTACTGCTCGGTGTGTGCCGCGTGGGACATGTCTCGACTCATGCGGCCAGCGTGAAGGAACGGTGTTGCGTGATCACGAACGCCTTGTGTCCGATGGGTAAAGAGTGCGTTTTGCCCATAAAAATCATGTACGTGATGTCGCGCACCGGGGGATGACTCCGGTGCGCGACGCCCGTACAGATTACGGGAGTTACTGGCCGACCCGCCCCGGCTGGAGGACCTTCGTGAACAGCACCGTGCCGTCCTGCTCGCGCAGCCGCACCGTCATCTCGCCGCTGTCCCCGTCGATGTCGACCTCGCCGAAGAACTGGTAGCCCTCGGCGGGCGAGACGTTCGACGCGGTCGGCGCCTTCACGAAGACCCGCTCCGGACCGAACGTACCGTCCAGCGCGCTGGCCGGGAACGCGCCCGCGTTCAGCGGCCCCGAGACGAACTCCCAGAACGGTTCGAAGTCGGTGAACGCCGCGCGCGAGGGCTGGTAGTGCTGCGCCGAGGTGTGGTGCACGTCCGCCGTCAGCCACACCGTGCCCGTGATCCGCCGGTGCTTGACGAACCGCAGCAGCTCCGCGATCTGCAGCTCGCGCCCGAGCGGCGCGCCCGGGTCGCCCTGCGCGATCGCCTCGAAGTGGGCCTTCCCCTCGGTGGCGTCCGGCACGACCAGACCGATCGGCATGTCCGCCGCGATGACCTTCCACACCGCGCGCGACCGCGCCAGCTCCCGCTTCAGCCACTCCAGCTGCTCGCGGCCGAGGATGCCCTGCGGGTCGGTGGTCTGGTCGTCGGCCGAGTTGGCGTTGCGGTACGTCCGCATGTCCAGGACGAACACGTCCAGGAGCGGGCCCTGGCGCAGCACTCGGTGCACCCGGCCCTCGCGGTCGCCGGGTTTCAGCGTGGAGATCGGGAAGTACTCGGAGAACGCGCGCCGCGCCCGGACGGCGAGTACGTCGGCGTCCTTGACCGTGTAGGCGCTGTCCGTGATCACCTCACCCGGGTACCAGTTGTTGCGCACCTCGTGGTCGTCCCACTGGATGATCGACGGGACCCGGGCGTTGAACCGGCGCAGGTTGTCGTCGAGCAGGTTGTAGCGGAAGGCGCCGCGGAACTCCGCCAGCGTCTCCGCCACCTTCGCCTTCTCCTCGGTGGTGACGTTGCGGTACAGGCTGCCGTCGGGCAGGGCCTGCGTCGACGGTATGGGGCCGTCGGCGTAGATGGTGTCGCCGCTGCACAGGAAGAAGTCGGGGTCGAGCCTGCCCATGGCGTCGTAGATACGGTAGCCGCCGATGTCGGGGTTGATGCCCCAGCCCTGTCCCGCCTGGTCGCCGGACCAGGTGAAACGCACTCCGTCGCGGCGCCGGTCGGAGGCGGTGCGGAAGGTGCCGGTGACCGGCTCGCCGGTGCGGCGCGGGTCGTCCGGGTCGGCCAGCAGCACCCGGTAGTGGATCTGCTCACCGGCCGGCAGGCCGCTCAGCCGGGTGGTGCCGGTGAAGTCGGTGCCGGAACCGAGCAGCGGGCCCCGCCACCGGCGCGGGTTGCGGAACGACTCGGTCGCCGACGTCTCGACGATCATGCGGGCCGGCCGGTCGGACCGTACCCACACCAGACCGGAGTGGGCGCTCACGTCGCCCGCCTGCACGCCCCAGCCCGCCGACGGGCGGCCGGACCGGGCGAAGGCGGGCGCCGCGCCGAGGGAGGTGGGCAGGGCGAGCGCCGCCGACGCGGCGAGGGAGCCGCGCAGGACACTGCGGCGGCCGGGGAACGGACGGGCTGACATGGATGCGGCCTCCAGGACGAACGGGACGGGACGGGACGGGACACGGCGGGGCGGGCCGGTGGGGCACCGGCCGCCCAGCAGAGCCACACCTACGGGTGCGGGGAGGCGCGCACGCGAACCAGAGGTGAACAGCGGCCGCGCGCCCGGCGCACCGCCCGCCCAAGTGCCCGCGCCGTACGAGGGGTTGGAGGCGCCCGCGCGTAAAGAGAGTGACAGACCACAGCGACGGGCCCGGCCGGGGCCGGGCCCGGGACCGAACGCGCAACCCGCGCACATCTGGAGCGCCCGTGGACGCCAAGAACCGCTTCGAGACGAGAACCACCTTCGCCCTCTCCCGGCTCGAATGGCTGGGCTTCCTGACCGTCTCCCTGGTACTCGCCTTCCAGCACCGCACGGAGATCAGATGGACGGTGTTCGTGCTGCTGTTCGTCGTGATCGACGTCGTCGGCTACCTGCCCGGGGCGATCGCCCACCGGCGCAGCCCGGACCGCCGGATCGCCCGCGGCTACTACGTCGCCTACAACGTCATGCACAGCCTGGTCACGGCCGGGCTCGTCGCCGGGGCCTGGGCCCTGTTCGTCCGGCCCGAGTGGGCGCTGCTCGCCCTGCCCGTCCACCTCATGGGCGACCGCGCCCTCTTCGGCAACTCCCTCAAACCGTTCGGCGTCGCCTTCGAACCCGCGCCCGACCCGGACTTCGCGGAGTTCGAGCAGCGGCACCGCCCGGTCTTCCCCGGCCGTCCGCCCGCGACCGCTCCCGTGGAGGGCACGCATGCCGTCGGTGCTTGACGCCCTCGCCGCGCACAGCGACAACCCCAGCTCCTTCCTCGCCCTCAACAGCGGCAACGAGTACTTCCGCGACGACCGCTCCGACGGCGCCTGCGCCTACCGCACCTCCGGCCGGTACGTGCTGCAGTTCGGCGGCCCGTTCTGCGCGCGCGAGCACCGGGCGCGACTGCTGGACGCCTTCGTGGCGCACGCCGGCCGGCGCCTGGTCGCCGTGCAGCTGCAACGCGCGGACGCCGAGCTGTACGCGGCGCACGGCTTCACCGTCAACCAGATCGGCGCCTCCTACGCCGTGGACCTCTCGCGTTTCACCCTGCGCGGCTCGCGGTTCGTACGGCTGCGCAACAAGATCTCCCGGGCCCGGCGCGCGGGTCTTGAGGTCGTCGAGATCGGCCACGGCGACGACTGCGCCGAGCTGGACGGCCTCGACCGGGTCTGGCTGCGGGACAAGGGACGGCACGTCAAGGAGTTGCGGTTCCTCGTCGGACAGCGCACCGGCGGGATGCAGTGCCACCGCCGGCTCTTCGCGGGCCGTATCGACGGCACGGCGGTCGGCTACATCAACTACGCGCCGGTGTACGGCAGCCGCCCCGGCTGGCTGCACGACCTCAGCCGACGGCGGCCGGACGCGCCCCCCGGAGTGATGGAGGCGCTCAACGCCACCGTCATGGAGCGGCTGGTCGCGGAGGGCGCCGACTGGCTGCACTTCGGGTTCACCCCGTTCACCGGACTCGACCCGCGCGAGGAGCTCCCCGGCGCGAGCCCCCTGTTCACCCGGTTCGCGCACTGGCTCGCGGCGCACGGCGAGGCCGTGTACCCGGCCGCCTCGCAACTGGAGTACAAGCAGAAGTGGGCCCCGCACGAGGTCCTCCCCGAGTACATCGCGTTCCTGGGCCGTCCCCGCCCCGGCGCGGTGTGGCGGCTGCTGCGCGCCACCAACGCCGTATGAACACCACTTCCGTCGACCGGAGCCACTCAGGAGGACCGCACGTCCATGAGATTCCTAGAGCGTGAACGCGAGACCCTCGCCAAGCTCCTGCCGGAGCTGGACCCGGCGCTGCGCGAGACACCGCTGATGGAGCTGGAAAGGCCGGGCAGCCCCGGCATCCGGCTGTTCCGGGAGAGCGGCGGCCCCGGGCTGCTGGTCCCCGAGGCGTACCAGGGCCGGGGCGCCACCGCCCTGGACGCACTGCGCGTGCAGCGGGCCCTCGGCAGCCGCTCACCGTCCCTCGCCGTGGCGACCACCATGCACCACTTCTCCATGGCCACCCTGGTCGGTCTCGGGAGGCTCGGGGACGGTCCGGCGTGGCTGCTCGTCGAGGGCGTGGCGGCCGGGAACCGCGTCGTCGCCTCCGGGTTCGCCGAGGGCCGCAGCGGCACCGGCGTCCTCGACCCGTCGATGACCGCCCGCGTCACCGGTGACGGCGTCCTGGTCAACGGCGTCAAACGCCCGTGCAGCCTGGCCCGCTCCATGGACATCCTCACCGCCAGCGTCCTGATCCCGCGCGAGGACGGCCGGGGCGACGAACTGGCCGTCGCGCTGGTGCCCGCCGAGAGCGAGGGGCTCTCCGTCAGCGGCTTCTGGTCCAGCGCGTTCCTGGCCGGCGCCGAGAGCGAGCAGGTCACCCTCACCGACGTACTGGTACCGCCGGAACTGGTGCTGCGCACCGCCACCGTCGCGGGCGAACGCCTCGACGACCTGCAGACCGCCGGGCTGATCTGGTTCCAGACCCTGATGACCGGCAGCTATCTCGGAGCGGCGAGCGCGCTGGTGGAGCGGGTCCTGCTCAACGACCGCATCCCGGAGCACGAGCGGGTCCGGCTGTTCGTCGAGACCGAGGCCGCGATGGCCACCGCCGAGGGCGTGGCGCGCCGCGTCGACTCCGGCGACCTCGGCGAGTCCGCCCTCGCGCAGGCGCTGTTCACCCGCTACGGCGTGCAGGACGCCCTCGGCCGCATCGTGCCGCGCGCGGTCGAACTGCTCGGCGGCCTCAACTTCATGACCTCCGACGAGGTGGGTCACCTCGCGGCCAGCGCCAACGGGCTCTCCCTGCACCCGCCGTCCCGCACCCGGATGACCGGCCCGCTCTCCGCGTACCTGGCGGACAGTCCGCTGACCATCGCCTGACGGCCCGGCCCGCGGCCGTACCCCGGCAGTACGTCGCCCCAGTTCCCCTTGGAGCCGAACATGCCGCGAGACCTCTCGCGTCCCGCCCCCCTGCCCACCGTCCGCCCATCCGTCCGTCCCACCGCCCGTCCCTCCGTCCGGCCCACCCTCCTGCTCACCGGCGGCTCCGGCGTGCTCGGCCGCGCGCTGATCGACGAGCTGGTGCCCCACTACGACCTGCTGTGCCTGCGCCGCACCCGGTCGCTGGGGGACCCCCGGGTCCGGGAGATCGAGGGCGACCTGCTCGCCCCGCGGTTCGGTCTCACGCCCCGGGCCTGGTACGAACTCGCCCTGCGCGTCGACGTCGTCGTGCACTCCGCCGCCGCCACCAACTGGCACATCCCGCCCGCGGAGATCGTCCGCACCAACATCCTCGGCACGGAGACCGTCCTCGACCTGGCCGCCCGCGCCGACGCGCCCCTCTACCTGGTCAGCACGGCGTTCGTCGCCAACACGCCGTCGGAGGAGGACCGGGAGCGCTTCCCCGGCGCCGCCGCCTATCTCGACTCCAAGGCCCGTTCCGAGCAGCTGATGCGCGAGTCGGGCCTGCCCGGCGCCATCGTGCGGCCCTCGGTGGTCATGGGGGACTCCGTCACCGGGCGGATCGCCGGGCAGCAGGGCCTGACCAAGACGATCGGCGCGATGGTCCTCGGGCAGGTGCCGGTGCTCCCCGGCGCCCCCGAGGCCCGGATCGACATGGTGCCCCAGGACTACGTCGCGCGGGCCGTCGGCGACCTCGTCCGGGGCGGGGTCGGCAGCGGCGAGTACTGGCTCACCGCCGGCCGGCAGGCCGTCGAACTCCGGGAGATCGCCGACACCTGCGCGGACTTCGCCGCCCGCCTCGGCCTGCCCCGGCCCGAACGGCCCCGGCTCATCCCGGTCGAGGCGGTGCACCGGCTGCTGCTGCCGATGCTGGAGGGCACGTCGCTGCCCCGCTCGGTGAGCCGCCGCTTCCGCTACTACGCGGAACTCCTGCTGGTGTTCCAGAGCGAACTGCCCTTCGACAGCTCTCTCGGCGCACCGCACTGCGGCACCCGCCTCACCCACGCCGACATCCGCGCCGCGCTCGTCCGCAACCTGGAGAGCTGGTCCGAGGACCGCTCCGCCCGGCCCGCCCCGCGCCGCGGCCCGGTCGCGCAGACCCCCACGGAGGTGGCGTCATGACCGTCTCACCCACGGCCCCGGAAGCCGCCCCCGCCGGCTCGGACACCGCGACCACCGGATCGGAAGCCGCCCCCGCCGGCTCGGACACCGCGACCGCCGGTGCGGGCCCGGGGCCGAGGACGGAGGCCGGTGTCGGCCCGGGTCCGACGACGGAGGCCGGTGTGGGCCCGGGTCCGACGACGGAGGCCGGCGAGGACGTCGTCGGCCTGTACCAGCGGCACATCGGCACCGGCCGCGCCGTGATGGGCCGGGTCATGGGCGGCATGGCCGAGGTCCGCTCCGAGGGCCCCTGGATCCACGCCGACGACGGCCGCCGCTTCCTCAACTTCGGCGGCTACGGCGTCTTCCTCATGGGCCACCGCCACCCCGACGTCGTCGAGGCCGTCCACCGGCAGCTCGACACCCACCCGCTGGCCAGCCGCGTCTTCCTGGAACCCGTCGCGGCCCGCGCCGCCCGCGCGCTGGCCGCCCACACCCCGCCCGGACTGGACTACGTCCACTTCGTCAACTCCGGCGCCGAGGCCACCGAGGCCGCCCTGAAACTCGCCCGCGCCCACGGCCGCACCTCGGTGATCACCACCCGCAAGGGCTTCCACGGCAAGACGCTCGGCGCCCTCAGCGTCACCGCCAACGACGTGTACCAGACACCGTTCCTGCCGCTGCTCCCGGACGTCACCCAGGTCGGCTACGACGACCCCGCCGACCTCGAACGGGCCCTGGCGGACCGCCGAGGCACCGCCTGCGTCGTCGTCGAACCCGTCCAGGGCGAGGGCGGCGTCCGCGTCCCGCGCCCCGGCTACCTCACCCGGGTGGCGGAGCTGTGCCGGGAGTACGGCGCACTGCTCGTCGTCGACGAGATCCAGACCGGCATGGGCCGGCTGGGCACCTGGTGGGGCGTGGACGCCGAGGACGTGCGGCCCGACATCCTGCTGGCCGGCAAGGGACTCAGCGGCGGGGTCGTACCGATCGCCGCGATGATCGCCACCGCCGACGCCTACGCGCCGTTCAGCCGCGACCCGTACCTGCACACCTCCACCTTCGGCGCCTCGCCGATCGCCTGCGCCGCCGCGCTCGCCACCGTGACGGCGATGGAACGCGAACACACCGTCGCCCGCGCCGCCACCCTCGGCGTGCGCCTCCTGACCGGGGTCCGCAAGGTGTGCGATCCCTACCGGGACGGCCTGGTGCGCGAGGTCCGCGGCCGGGGCCTGCTCATCGGCATCGAGTTCACCGCCGAACAGGCGGTCGGCGAACTCCTCCTGGAGATGATCGCCCGCGGCGTGCTCGTCAACCACTCCCTGAACTCCACGCGCGTGCTGCGCCTGACCCCGCCGGCCGTGGTGGACGACTCCGCGCTCGACCTGTTCCTCACGACCTTCGCCGACGCGCTGCGCGACACGGCCGCGCGCATGGCCGGGTGACCACCGCCCGCCCGCCCGACACGCAACCGCCCCCGCACACCCGCGCCCGACACACGTACCCGCAGACGCACCCAGAAGGACCGGCACCGGGCAGGACCCGGTGCCGGGCACGACCGGGAAGGGAACCGAACACCTCATGCCCCACGTGGTGCTGCACGCGCTCGCCGACGGAGTGGACCCGGCCGAGGCCTACCGCCGGATCAGCGACTTCCGCCGCTACCCCGAGTTCACCGAGACCGTCCGCGAGGTCAGCGTCGAACCACCGCTGCCCGACGGCTCCACGATCTCCGACTGGGCCGTCGTCTTCCGCGGCGGCCTGATGCGCTGGCGGGAGCGCGACACCTACGCGCCCGAGTCGCACACCCTCGCCTTCGAGCAGCTCAGCGGCGACTTCGCCAGCTTCGCGGGCAGCTGGCGCTGCGAGGCGCGCGACGCCGGCACACTCATCGTCTTCGACGCCGCCTTCGACCTCGGCATCCCGAGCCTCGCCGAGATTCTCGACCCCGTCGCCGAGTCCACGCTGCGCCATCTCATCGGCCAGATCGTGCAGGGGCTGCTGGGGGCGGAGGTGACCGATGGGCGCGCCGCCGCTCGTGGCTGACCGGCCCGGCACCGAACCGCTGCTGCACGGGGAGCCCGGTCCGGGCACCGCGCGCTGCCTGGGCCTGTACGCCAAACTCGCCGCCGGGGTCACTGTGGTGACGGCCCGCGGCGAGGACGGCCCGCTCGGCATGACCGTCTCCGCGGTCACCTCGCTCTCCGCGCGCCCGCCGCTGCTCCTGGCCTGTCTGCGGGACGGCTCCCGCACGCTCGCCGCCGTCCGGGCCCGCCGCGCCTTCGCCGTGCACCTGCTGCGCGAGGAACAGCGGGAACTGGCCGGCCGGTTCGCGTCCCCGGCGGCGAGCGCCGCCGAACGGTTCGCGGGCACGGACACCCGGCCGGTCCTCGGCGTCCCCGTGCTGGCCGGGGCGCTCGCCTGGTCGGTCTGTCTCACCGAGGACGTGCGCCGCTACGGCGACCACCACCTGGTCGTCGGCCGGGTCGCCGCCGTGCACGTCGGCGGCGGCCGGCCGCTGCTCTGGCACGACCGCCGGTTCGGCGCCCTGACCGAGTCCGGGCCGGACGGCACCGGATGAGCGGGCCCCCGGCCGGAACGCCGTACTGGGACCCGGCGGAACTGCCCGCGCAGCCCCGGCTGCACGGCGTGGTCACCGCGGACGTGGCCGTGGTCGGTGCGGGACTGGCGGGACTGTCCTGCGCGTACCACCTCGCGGAGCGGGCCCCCGGCCTCGACATCGCGGTGGTCGACGCGCGCGGTCCGGCCGCCGGGGCCAGCGGCCGGGGCACCGGTCTGCTCGGCCCCCGGGCCGGACCGGCGGTCGACCGCGCGGTGCGGCGGTTCGGGGAGCGCGCCGCGCACCGCATGCACCAGGCCAGCATCCGCGCGGTGGAGGACGTCCTCGGCCTGTGCGACCGGCTCGACGTGCCCTGCGGGGTGCGGCCCGGGGGGCAGATCATGGCGGCCCGTACGCCCGGCGGGGTGCGGGCCCTCGCGCGCCAGGCCCGTGCCTGCCGCGCGCTCGGTCTGGACGTCCCGCTGCTGTCCGGGGCCGCCGTCCGTGACCGGGTCGGCGTCCCCCGCGCCGCCGGACTGCTGCACCGCCCCGCGGCCACGCTGGACCCGGCCGCGCTGACCTGCGCCCTGGCCCGCGCCTGCGCCGCCAAGGGTGTCCGGTTCTACGGCGACAGCCCGCTGCTCAGGGTCCACCCCGGTGAACCGGTCGGCCCCGAACTGGTCTTCCCGCACGGCCGTCTCTACGCCGGTCAGGCGGTCCTCGCCGTCAACTCCGCTGCGGGCGCCCTGGGCCTGCCCGTCGGCACCGTCCTCCCGCTGGAGGCGTACGCCGTCGCCACCGCGCCCCTGAGCGTGCCGGCGTACGAGGCGCTGGGCGGGCGCGCGGGGTACGCCGTGGTCGACGCGGCGCCCCTCGCGCCGTACTTCCGGCTGCTGCCGGACCGGGGGGTGGTCGCCGGGGGCGGCACCGCCACCTTTCCGGCCGGGCTCGGCGCGGCCCGGCTCCGGGTGGTCGGGGAGCGCGCCTGGGACCGGCTGGAGCGCTGGCTGCGCTCCCTCCACCCCGACCTCGCCCGGACCCGGATCACCCACCGCTGGTCCGGCCGCGTCGGCCTCACCACCGACGGCCTGCCGGTGGTCGGACCCGTCCGCGGCCACCCCGAGGTCTGGTACATCGGCGGCTGCAACGGCCACGGCCTCGCGCTCTCCGTCGCCCACGGCGCCCACGTGGCCGCCGCCCTCCTCGGCGAGTCCCCACCCGCCGCCCCCCTGCCCTGGCACCGCACACACGCCCCCCACCTGCCCACCCGAGGCCCCGCCCGCACTCTGCTGCGGCTCTACGGCGACGCCCTCGGCCACACGTCCCGACACCGGTGCTGACGCCTCCCGCCGGCGCCTGCCCACCCACCCGCCCACACGACGTACGCACCGGGCCACGCCCGGTTCCGGAGGGCCGGGCGCCCACCGGCCCGTGCGCCGGCCCGAGCGCCGGTCCGTGCGCCAGTCCGTGCGCGGGGCTGCCGCGGGTGCGCTGCGATTCGGTGCGATTCGCCGCGATCCGATGCGCCGCGACGCGCTCGGGCGGGCGGCGCGGCTCGCGGACGAAGGACTGCCGGGGAACGGCAGGCTGATCACCGTACCTTCCAGAAAGGCTCATGATGCGACCGATGCGTTCCGACGGCTCCCTGCCCCCGACCGTGCCGATGGGGCCCGTGGACGTCGCCTACCGACTGGCCGCGCGCGACGGGGCACTGCCCTTGCCGTTCGTCTTCGCCTTCGACGGTCCCGCGCCGTCCCTGGACTCCGTGCGCGCCCGGGTCGCCGAGCGCGCCCCCCGCATCCCCGCGCTCAACTACCGGCCGGACCCGGACGCGACCGTCTTCCGGCGGACCGGCGCACTCGCGGTGGAGCGGCATGTGCGGGAGATCGACGTGCCCGGGACCGTCGACGCCGACGCGACCGGGCGGCTGTTCCTGTCCCGGCCGATGGACGTCGAGGACGGCCCGCTGTGGGACGTGTGGCTGGTGCGCGGCACGGCCGGCGGGCACGTCCTGTGCTACCGCACCGACCACACCGTCCAGGACGGCATGGGAGCCGTCTACGCCGCACGGGCCCTGCTCGACGACCGCCCCGGCGAACAGCCCGCCGCGCCGCGCCGGGCGGCCCCGGCGCTGAGCGGCATCACCGGAGTTCTGGGCGACCTGGCCGCCGGTTTCGGCGCGCCCACGCCCAAGCCCGGCTTCGACGGCCCGGTCGGCGGCAGGACCGGTGTCCGGCACGTCACCGTCCCGCTGGCCCGGCTGCGCGCCGCCGGCCGGACGCACGGCGGCACCGTCAACGACGTGTACCTCGCCGCCCTCGCGCACGCCGTGCGCACCTGGCACCTGGAGGCCACCGGCACCGTCCACCCGCCGCTGCCGGTCGTGGTGCCGATGTCGGTGCGGGCCCCGGGCGAGGAACACGCGCCCGGCAACCGGATGGTCACCGCCCGGCTGCTGCTGCCCTGCGACGCGCCCTCGTCGACGGAGGCGGTACGCCGGGTGACCGCGGCCACGCGGCGGCTGCGGGACAGCCGTAGGCGCGACTCCTTCCGGGTGCTGCTGGCCGGCACCGCGCGGTCGGTCGGCGGCCGCCTCGGACTGCGCCTGGTCAACGGCGCGGTCGTCGCCGGCCCCGCCAGCAGCGTCAACTTCGGCGCACCGCTGCTCCACCAGGGCGCCGTCTCCCGGTGGTCGGCCGTCTACTCGGGACTGGCCTCCGGCATCCGCTCGCTGATGACCCTCACCAGCCAGCGGGACACCGCCTGCCTGACCGTCGTGCACGACGGGAACCTCGCCACCGCCGCGGAACTGCCGGACCGGTGGCTGGCGGCGCTGGCGGAGCTGGAGCGGACCGGGCCGGCGGTCAGCGCGGAGCGCCGAGTCTCCCGGTCGTGAGGAACACGGTGCGCGTCGCGGCCTCGCCGAGCACCGGCAGGTAGGGCGCGAGCCGCTCCACCACGTACGGCAGCGTGAGGAGGTCGGCCGCCGTCGCCGTCCAGCCGCGCTCCGCCCACCACCGCTCGGGCTCGGCGGTCCGCCACCGCCAGGTGACGCCGGTGGCGGCCAGGGCGTCCAGGAACGGTGTGACGGCCGGCGACGCGACGGTCTCCGCGCCGACGCACTCCGCGCCGAAGACGCTGCCCGGCGCGGAGAGCTCCGTCATGGTGGCGGCGACGGACTCGGCCTCGCGCGGCGGCAGGTGGTACAGCAGGGTCTCGGCGAGCCAGGCGGTGGGCCGCCCGGGGTCGAAGCCCACGGCGCACAGCTCCTCGGTCCAGGCCCCGACCGGGGCGACGCCGACCGTGCCGCGCCGCCCGCAGGTCGGCGGCGCCCAGTCCAGTACGTGCTCCTTGAAGGCCAGCAGCGCGGGGTCCTCCACCTCGAAGACGCGCACCCCGGCCGGCCAGTCCAGCCGGAACGCGCGCGTGTCGAGACCGGCGCCCAGCAGCACCACCTGACGGCACCCCGAACGCGCCGCGTCCAGCAGGTACTCGTCGAAGAACCGGCTGCGCACCACGGCCCAGTCCGGCAGCATCCGCTGGAGCGGGCCGTCCCCCGGCGGGCCGCCCGCGACCCGGGCCGCGCGCAGGAAGTCCCCGGCCCACGGATCACTGACGTACGGACGCTCCCGCGTCTGTTCCGCGGCGTGCGCCGCCGCCGTCCACAGGGCGACCCGGGACAGCCCGCCGGGCAGCGGAACTCCGCGGGGGGACGAGGGCCGTGCGGCGTCCTGCATGGGTACCTCCTGGACGAGAGCGGTCACGGATGCGGGAGCGGACGGCCGCGGCTCAGCGGGAGCGGCTGCGGCCGAGGAGGTAGGCCAGCGCGCCCAGGGCCAGCAGCGACCCGGAGGGGCGGACGGGACGCTGGCCACCGCGCGCGGCGGACGTCCGCGGCTCGTGGACGTGCAGGGCGAACTGCCGGTTGGCGACGTCGGCGAGGACCCCGCGCATCTGGTCGGGGCTGGTGACGGCGGTGAGCAGCAGCTCCATGGAGTTGCGGGCCACCTGGTGGCGGCCGAGGAACTCCCGGCCCAGCGCGAGCAGGATGCGCGGCACCTCGCCCTGGAAGACCTCCGGCAGCGTGATCTCGGGGGCGAGATGCCGCACCGAGCCGTCCAGGTTGGCGAAGGACTTGCCGAGCAGCGACACGGCGGGCGGCGAGCCGATGCCCCGCCGGGTCGCCTTGGCCAGCACGGTGGTCAGCGCCATGCCGAAGTTCATGTCCTCCAGGGAGAGGTGGGAGACCTTGGGCACGAACGCCGACATGTCCGAGACGAACGCCGGCATGTTCGCCCAGGACGTCACCCGGCCCATCTCCGCCCAGTGCTGGGCCAGCCCCGCGCCGTCGTTCTGGGCCAGCGTCATGAACAGCGGCAGGAGCTGGAGGCTGGTACGCCGGTCCAGTCGCCCCACCATGCCCCAGTCGATCAGCGTCGCGGGCGCGCCGGGCGCGGCGAAGACGTTGCCGGCGTGCGGGTCGGCGTGGAAGAACCGGTGGACGAAGTACCCGTGGTACATGAAGCGCAGCAGGTCCTTGCCCAGCTCGATCCGCTCGTCGTCGGTGAAGTGCCGGCGGTCGAGGTGGCGCACCGACGTCCCCGGCGCCAGCGACTGGACCAGGACGTGCGGGCCGGCGTGCAGGACCTGGGGGACCGCCAGCGTGCGGAAGGGCCGCACGTGCTCCCGGGCCTCGTCCATGTTGCGGGCCTCGCCGGTGAAGTCCAGCTCCGGCTCCATGGCGTCGAAGACGGAGCCGAGCATCGCCTCGATGTCGATGACCTCGTTGAAGCGGGGCGCGACCCGGGCGACGATCCGGGCCGCCTTGCGCATCAGCGCCATGTCGGCGAGGACGCCCTCGCGGATACCGGGCCGCTGGATCTTCACCACCGCCGGCCGGCCGCCGGGCAGGACCACCCGGTAGACCTGGGCGAGGGATGCCGCCCCGAGCGGCTCGACGGTGTCGATGTCGTCGAACCGCCGTTTCCAGTCCGGTCCGAGGTCCTGCGCGAGGACCGGTTCGAACGCGGAGAACGGCTGTACGTCCACCCGGTCGTGCAGGTTCTGGAGCTCCTCCCGCACGGACTCGGGCACCATGTCGGGCCGGGTGGAGAGGATCTGGCCGAGTTTCACGTAGAAGGGGCCGAGGCTCTCCAGGGCCTGGCGGACCGCCTTGGCGCGCCGCTGGTCGCCCGCGACGGCGTCCTCCGGTGCCTCCCGCGAGGCTTCGGCGGACGCCGCCGTCGGCCAGGCGTCCCTTCTCCGGCGTCTGAGCCCCGTGGCCTGGCCGACCTCGTCGGCGACGAGACTGCCCAGGACCTTGACCACGAGACGCAGGCGGTCACCGACGGCAGACGGCATGGTGAGCGTTCCTCCTCGGTAACCGGTAAGCCGGTGGAGCGGGACGGACCGTGGGCTGGGACCGTGGACTAGGGGAGGAGGTCCTCACCGCCCTGGAAGCCGAGGAGGCCGGTGGCGCCCTTGGCGGCGCCGCGGGCCGTCTTGGCCGCGCCGCTCGCGGTGGAGGCGGCCTGGCCGGCCAGCGACGCCGCCTGTCCGAGCGGGTTCTGCAGGGCCTGGGTCAGCTGGGAGAGCTGGGTGACCAGTTGGGTGAGCTGGGTGAGCTGCGACGGCAGCGACGCGACGGACGACAGGACGTCACCCACCCCGGCGGCGGCCTGCCCGGCGCCGCCGGCGAGCTGACCGGCGCCGCCCGCGAGCTGGCTCAGCCCGCCCAGCGCCGCCAGCGGGTTCTGGGCGCCTCCGGTGAGCGCGGCGAGCGGGTTGCCCGCCCCCTGCGCGCCTCCCGCGCCGGCCGCGAGGGCCGCCAGCGGATTGACGGCGGCGAGCGCCCCCAGGGCACCCGCGGGCAGTCCGGCCAGCCCCGTCAGCGCGTCGGCCTGGTTCCGGGAACCGCACGACCGGGACGTGTCCCGGTCGAGGAGGTCGTCGAACGCCTCCTTGCCGCTGTCGGCCATACTGCCGACCAGATCCTTGAAGATGTCCTGGATGCTTTTTCCGTTGGACATGAGAGGAATTCCCTTCCGAAGGGGATCGGTGTCCTGGGGTGGTGCCCGGACATCCTGCTCCCGGCGTTATCGCGCGCAGCCCTCCAGGGCTTTCGCGCACACCGTCTTCAGGCGTGCCCGACCTCGGGTGAAAGCGGCTTCGGCGGCTTTCACGGAAATGTTGTGCATACGAGCGAATTCCGCTGTGGAAATTCCGGCGGCACGGGCGAGTATGACCTCCTGCTCCCGGCCGCGCAGCTTCTCCACCTGGCTCAGCAGCCATCTGCCGAAATCCTCGTCGCAGACGTCCTCCTCGGTGGTGCCCGAGAAGTCCAGCAGCGCCGCGCGCTGCAACAGCCTGCTGCGGCGCTCTATTTCACGGTAGAAGTCGATGCAGAGGCGCAGCGCGACGGAGGTCAGAAAAGGACCCAGTCGATTCCTGTCCAACGTGGCGTGTGCGGCTGCTCGTGCCATGGTCTCCTGCACGCAGTCCTCGGCGTCCTGGAAACTCGGAAGTCGTCGTCGAACCAACCGCATGAGGCGGTCCCGGTGCTGGAAGATGTCTTCCCAGGAGCATGCAGCGGGCGATTGGCAAGGGGAATGTAGTGCCATTGTGGATTGCAGCCCGTTGTCTCTCGGTTTCAGGCAGGGGAATCGGCGGCCGATTTGTCGGTCTGGCGGCCACGCTTTTCCTACCCGGCCGTTCGGGGCGGCAAACGGAATACGCACGTCCGGGGTCAGTCGCGGGACCAGTCCTGGTTCCAGTTGACCCACATGTCCCGCAGGGTCTGGTGCACCGCCGTGGCGCTGCCGCGCAGCTCCGTACCGTACGTCTGGACCGCCTCCTTGCCCACCATCCGCGCGCCGCCGGTGAAGTACGAGCCGCGCACATGCCGCGGTGAGCGGAACTTGCCCCACAGCAGGATCCGCATCAGCGGCCAGAGTGTGAACACCCCTGCGGGGCAACGGTCCTGGGGATCGAGTGTGCCCCACACGTCCGGGCACAGCCCGCTCTCCTTGAGCAGCGCGTAGATGCGGGCGACGGCGCGCTCCTTGCTCAGCCCGCCCTCCCGGTAGGCCAGCACGGCGTCCCTCGACTGCTCGAAGAGACGCTCCACCCACGGGTTGTCGACGCCCTGGAGACCCCGGTACGGCGGCAGTTCCAGGGCGTCGAAGCACGCCGTGTCACCGGTCTTCTCGTAGGTGACGGCCGCCTGGTTCTGGGCGTTCGTCCCGTACAGCGTGGTGATGGTCCACACCCGGTTCCAGGCGTTCCACAGCTCGAAGTCGTCGAAGGAGATGTAGCTGCACGACACCAGGTCGTCGTAGAAGCGGAACATCCGCTTGATCCAGTGCTCCAGGTACCGGAACCGCGTGGTGGCGAAGTCGCCCTCGCGCACCGCGTCGACGAGCCGGTGGCCGAGCGCGTTCAGCGACATCACCGTGACGGCGAGACCGCTGGAGAAGAGCGGGTCGATGAAGTCGCTGGCGTGCGGCAGCAGGCACCACCGGTCGCCGACCACCTGCTGCGAGGAGAACTGCGTCCGGTCGGTCGACACGTACGGCCGTACCGCGCGCGCCCCCTCGAACTGCCGCGCCACGCTGGGGAACCGGCCGACGTGCCGCCAGAACTCGTCCTGCGCCGACACCCCTTCGGGACGGGGGTGAGCGTCCAGATCGAGGTTGACGCCGACGCTGCACAGCCCGCTGGTGCCGGCCGTGTGGTTGTCGAAGGGGATGACCCAGAACCAGCCGCCCTCGAACATGTGGTGCAGCGTGCCCTGGCTGAACGGGCTGGGCATGCCGTGTTCCTCGCGCGGCGGCGCGACCGTGTCGAAGGGACGCACGCCCACCATGTGCGTGAAGATCGTCCGCGAGCGCGTGCGGTACGGCGGTTCCTGCCGCAGCCCGAGACGCTCCGGCAGCATGGCCCGCATCCCGCCCGCGTCGACGACGTACGAGGCGCGGAAGCTGCCCTTGTCCCGGGTGACCAGCGTGGCGTGGTCGTCCTCGAACTTCACGTCCTCGACGAGGGTGTGGGTGTGCGCGGTGACGCCGTACTTGACGGCGACGTGGAACATGTAGGCGTCCACGTCCTGCCGGAAGTAGTGCGAGTCGGGCCCGAGCGGCGGCCCCCAGGTCGGGTACTGCGTGCACTCCTCGGCCCGGGTCGGCTCGCCCTCGCGGTGGTAGACGAAGCTGAAGTTGCGCTTGACGCCGCAGTTGGACGAGACGTGCCGGCGCAGCGCCCCGTGGGTCGCCAGGTGCTCGATCTCCGGCACGTCGTAGCGGCGGGCCAGGACCCGCAGGCCGAAGGTGGTCTCGGGGACGGTCGACTCGCCGATGGCGAACCGGGGGTGGCCGCTGCCCTCCAGCAGCAGCGTCCGCACACCGTGCCGGGCGAGGATCGCCCCCAGCATCGTCCCGCCGATGCCGCCCCCGACGATGGCGACATCGAAATCCCGCTGGTCGTCCTGCATGTCTCACGGTCCTTTCACGACGGGAGAAGCGAGCTGCCCGGCCCGGCCGGTCACCGCGCGGCGGCGGCCGGGCCCGGCAGCACCCGGCGCGGCCCGCAGGCCGCCACCCGGGCGCAGAAGGAGAAGGCGAACCAGGGAGTGGGTGCCAGCGCGGCCAGCCGCCGCCGTTCGCCCGGCACCCGGCTCGCACCGCGCCCGGTGACGTCCAGCCAGGCACCGAAGTGCAGCAGCCGCGCCTCCGGACCGGCGCCCCGCGCGGGGAACGGCCGCATGTGCTCGCGCACCGCCCGGGTCAGCTCCCGGCGGCGCGCGGCGCTCACCCGCCGGTCCGCCAGGAACCGGTCGAGCAACTCGGCGGACCGGCCGGTGAACCCGCCCCGGCCGAGCGGCGCGCGCCCCACCAGCCCGGCGTCGTGGAACGCCGCGGCGGCCAGCAGCCCGGCTCGGTCGTACGCCGTCCCGCGGGCCCGCGCGCGGGCGTCGGCCAGCAGGAACGTCCGCAGCGAGTGCAGCGCCACATCGGCCGGCAGCAGCCGGTCCAGCTCCGCCAGGGCGGCGTCCGCCAGGGGGTGTCCGAGCAGCCCGGCCAGCGCGGGCCGTCGGAGCAGCGGCCGCCACGCGTCGGGCAGCCCCCTCGGCACCACGGGGGACCGGCAGCCCTCCTGATGACCGGAACCGGGAACGTGCTGACCGGAACCGGGAACGCCGGGCCCTGCGGCCATGACCAACCCCCTTCGCGCCCCACCTGGATCGGTGCCTTCCTCACCCGTCTTTACGCTCGGCCCGAACCGATCCCCCAGGTGCGCGGGACGAGTTGGGAGCGCGCGATGGGCAGCGCGCACCCCCCTGCCGCACGCTCGGGGCGCGCGTTCTGGTCCCCTTTTCGGGGAATGACCCGGTAGGTCCGCGCAGGGCAGGCTGGTTCCCGTGATCGCCGTGCTCAACGTCCACGAACGCCCGCTGCCCGCGTCGCCCGACGAGGTGGGTGCCCTGCTCGACGCGCTCGGTTCCCCCGGCGACCGGCTCTGGCCGCCCGGCTGGCCCGCCGTGCGCTTCGAGGGGCCGCTGGCCGTCGGTGTCCCCGGCGGCCACGGCCCGGTGCGGTACGTCGTCAGCGACTACGTCCCCGGCCGGTGGGTGCGCTTCCGGTTCACCGGCCCGCGGGGCTTCGAGGGGTTCCACGAGTTCGGCGTGGAAGCGCTCGGCGACCGGCGTACGGTACTGCGCCACACCCTCGTGGTCAGTCCCCGTGGACCGCTGTGGCCGCTCTGGCCGCTGTTCGTCAGGCCGCTGCACGACGCGGTGTTCCGCCAGTGCCTGGACCGCGCGGAGCACGCGCTCACCGGGACCGTGACGCGGCCCGCGCGATGGAGTCTCTACGCGCGCGTACTGCGGGTCTGCGCCGCGCGACTGACGCCGAAGAACTGATCCTTGTTCCCGCCGCACCGAAGAGAAGAGGACGAAACGCCATGGGTTTCTCGACCCCGCGCATCCCGGGACTCAACACGGACGACGTCACCACGGACCTCACCGAGGCCCCCCACCGGGCGGCGGCCCTCAAGGAGGTCGCCGGCGCCACGGTCATCGCCGCCGTCGACGTCGACGGGGGAGAGGACGACTGGGACCTGCCGCTCACCCCGGAACACCCGCGGCCGGTGGTGCTCGTGCACGGAACGTTCGGCAACCGCGGCTACACCTGGACCTCGGCCGCACCGCTGCTGCGCGGCCACGGCCACCGCGTCTTCCGCCTCGACTACGGCAAGCACCTCAACCCGGTGATCTTCGGCCTCGGCGACATCAGGGAGTCGGCCCGGCAGCTCGGCGTCTACGTCGACGAGGTGCTGCGCCGCACCGGTGCCGCACAGGTCGACATCGTCGGCTTCTCGCAGGGCGGCATGATGCCGCGCTACTACCTCAACGCCCTCGGCGGCGCCGTCAAGGTGCACAACTTCGTCGGCATCGCCCCCAGCAACCACGGCGTCACCGCCCAGGGCCTGATGAACCTCGCCCGCCAGATCCCCGGCGCCGCCGAACTGGTCGAGCGGGGCGCGGCCGGACAGGCCGTACCGGCGTGGCCGCAGCTCCAGCACGACCACGCCTTCCAGCGTGAACTCGCCGATCTGGGCGAGACCACCGAGGGCGTCCGGCACACCGTCATCGCCACCGCCTACGACGACGTGGTCACCCCGTACACCTCGTGCGCCCTCGCCGAGACGGACGGCGTGTACGTCCGCAACGTCGTCGTGCAGGACATCGACCCGCAGGACCGGACGCCGCACGCGAGCATGCCCTACAACGCGACGGTGCTCGCCGAGGTGCTGGCGGCCCTGGCGGGCTGATCCCGGCTGCCGTCGAGGAGGACACGGGCGACGAGGGCCGGGTCGTCGTTCATCGGCACATGGCCGCAGCCCGGCAGCCGCACCAGCCGGGCCCCGGGGATCACGGCCTTGGCGCGGACACCCTGGCGAGGGACGAGGAGCCGGTCGCGGCTGCCCCAGGCGATCGTGACCGGCACGCCGTCGACGTCGTCGGTGAAGCGGACCTCGCGCCCGGCCCGCAGCGTCTCGCCGAACCCCTCGGCACGGGCCAGCGCGAGGGTCTCGGCGACCACGGCCTCGGGCGTCCTGCGCGCGGGGCGCGCGTATATCGAGCTGGTCAGCGCGGTGCGGCCGGCCGCCGAGCGGGAGAGCCGTTCGACCAGCGGCAGCGGCAGGAGCCGGGCGGTCGCCCGCATCCCGGTCAGCACGCCGAAGGCGTAGCGCCGCTCCGCCTCGGTCCAGAAGCCCGCCGGGGAGAGGGCCGTGACCGAGCGGACGCGGTCCTCGCGGCCCAGCTCCAGGGCGAGCAGACCGCCGAGGGAGTTGCCCGCCACGTGCGGCCGGTCCAGGCCCAGGGCGGCGCAGAACGCCGCGAGCACGGAGGTCGTCGTCGGCAGGTCGTGCGGCAGACCGGCGGGCAGCGCCGGGGAGGCGCCGAAGCCGGGCAGGTCCACGGCTATGACGTCGCGTTCGGCCGCGAGTATGCGCACCACCGGGTCCCAGGCCTGCCGGTGATGGCCGATGCCGTGCAACAGGAGCAGCGGCGCGCCGCTGCCCACGCGCGCGTAGGACGCGGTGACGGCGCGCGGGCCGTGCGGGGTGGGGGCCGTGAAGGAGACGGTTTCGGACATGGGCACTCCTGGTCGTCGGCTGCTGCTGCGCTCGTAGACAGAGTGTCAGTAAAAGCTACCGCCGGGTAGACCCGTGACGCGCCGTATTGGTCTTGACCAAGGGTGAGGGGAGTCCTATGGTCGCAGAGAAGTGCAACAACCTTTAATAAACAAGGGCGTTAAAACGCCCGCCGGACCACGGCGACCGCGGAGGACAGGGTGGGGACCACGCAGCTGGCACCGGTACCGGTACCGGAACCGAAGTACCTGCACCTCAGGACCGTGCTCAGTCAGGCACTCGACTCGGAGTTCTCGGTGGGCGAGATCCTGCCCAACGAGCGTGAGCTCGCCGCCCGTTTCGGTGTCGCCCGCGCGACGCTGCGCCAGGCCCTGGAACAGCTCGAACTGGAGGGCCGGCTCCAGCGCCGCCGCGGCGTCGGCACGACCGTCGCCCCGCCGCGCGTCGGCGTCGCCGTCGGCGCCCCGGGCGACGCCTGGCCCGGCGCGGCCGACGACGGCTGGGAGCCGCTCGACAGCGCCCCGGCGGTACCGCCCGCGTCCGTCGCCGACACCCTCGGCACCGACCGCGAGGAGGCCGTGCACACCGTGCGCCGCTCCCGCGTCTCGCACGGCCAGCCGGTCGCTGCCGAAGTGCTGTACGTACCGCGGACGTCCGTCCCCGGCCTCTCCGCGATCGACGCGCCCACCGGTCCGGCACGCGCGCGTGCCGTGCTGCGCGCACTGAACACCCTGGAGCCGGGGCACCGCGAGAACGCGGTGGAACTGGGCTCCGCCCACGTCGACGACGCCCGGGAGCTGGACCGCCTGCCGGGCGCCCCCGTCCTCATCGTCACCACCCGCTGGGTGACCGGCGACCGCACGGCCGCCCTGAGCGTCGCGACGTACCGCGCGGACACGTGCCGGCTGACCTTCGGCGAGGCGGGGGACGTCCGGATACACCACGGACCGACGGCGAGCCACGCCTCCTGAGACCGGCTCGGCGAACCTGGGGGTCGGCTCGGTGGTCCTGGGGGTCGGCTCGGTGGCTTTGGGGGGCTGCCCGGTGGTCCTGAGGGCCGGCTCGGTGGCCTTGAGGGCTGCCCGGTGGTCCTGGGGGGGCGGATCGGTGGTCCTTGGGGCCTGCCCGGTGGTCCTGAGGGCCGGGTCGGTGGCCCTGGGGGTCGGCTCGTGGCCCTGAGAGGCGGCCGGGTGGGTTGCCGTCGTCAGCGGCGGGCCGTCGTGCCCTCCACCGCGAACAGCTGTTCCTCGACATGGTCGAGTGCCAGCCGCAGCGCCCCCGTCGGCACGGCGGCCTCGCCCAACAGGGAGAGGGAGACCCGCGGGGGCCGCAGACAGTAGCGGGCCAGCTCGCGCCGCAACGGCTCCAGCACGCCGTCGAGACCGGCCGCCCAGCCGCCGATCACGACCAGCTCGGGATCGAGGGCCAGCACCAGCGCCCCCACGTCGTGGACCAGCCGCCGGATGAACCGGTCCACGGCTGCCAGCGCCCGCCGGTCGCCGTCGCGGGCCTGCGCGAACACCTTTGCGACGGCCTGCTCGTCGAGCGGGTGCAGCGGCTCGTCCGTGGTGGACAGCAGCGTCTCGGGCGTCACCTCGCGCCCCAGCAGGTGCAGCGCGCCGATCTCCCCGGCCGCCCCGCCGTACCCCCGGTGCAGCCGCCCCCCGATCAGCGCGCCCGCCCCGGGGCTCAGCCCCGCCAGGACGAACACCACGTCGTCGGAGTCGGTGGCCGCCCCCTTCCAGTGCTCGGCGACGGCCGCCGCGTTGGCGTCGTTCTCCACCAGTACCGGGCACTTGAAGGAGCGGCTCAGCCGCTCGCCCAGCCGCAGCCCCGTCCACCCGGGCAGCGCCGTGCCCAGCCGCACCGTGCCGTCCGCCTCGACGATCCCCGGCGTGGCGGCCCCCACCGCCCGCAGGGAGCCCCGGGCCACCCCGGCCCGGCGCAGCAGCTCGGCGACGGCGCCCCGCAGCCGCTCCAGCCGCTCGTCCGCCGACGCGCTCTCCTCGACGTCCTTGGCCTGCGCGCCCAGCACGCTGCCGTCCAGGTCGGACAGGAGCGCGGACACGCGGTGCGGACCGATCTCCAGCCCCAGCAGATGCCCCGCCTCCGCCCGGAAGCGGAACCGCCGGGCCGGCCGCCCCTGCCGCCGCGCCGTGCCCTCCTCGGCCACCGTCTCGACGACGAGACCGGCCTCGATCAGCCCGTCGACGACGCCCTCCACGGTCGGCCGGGACAGCCCCGTCACCCCGGTGATCTCGGTCAGCGTCGCGCAGTCCGTGGCGCGCAGCGCGTGCAGCACCACCGCGGAGTTGATCCTCCGCAGCAGCGAGGGATCCCCGCCGGTCAGCTGCCCCACCGTCCGTCCTCCCAGCTCGTGCGCGTGTTGGCCGGATCGTACTCGGCACACCGCACCCCGGCGAGTGCCGGTCCGCGCGGCCGTCCCGCGCGGCTCACCCCGGCGCCACGAACCCCGACTCGTACGCCGCGATGACCGCCTGCGTGCGGTCCCGCGCCCCGAGCTTCGCCAGGACGGCGCTCACGTGCGACTTCACCGTCTCCGTCCCGACCACCAGCCGCGCGGCTATCTCGGCGTTGGACAGCCCGCGCGCCATCAGCCGCAGCACCTCGCCCTCCCGGTCGGTCAGCCGCGCCCGCTCCATCGCGGCGCGCGCCGCGCGGCTGCCGCCTTCGCCGTCGCCGTACGCAGCCGCCAACCGCCGCACCGACGCCGGGAACAGCAGCGACTCGCCCTCCGCGACCAGCCGTACCGCGTGCACGATCTCCGCGGGCCGGGACCGCTTCAGCAGGAACCCGTCGGCCCCCGCGCGCAGCGCCTCGTACACGTACTCGTCGTTCTCGAAGGTCGTCACCACCAGGATCTTCGGCGGGTCGGCGACCGTCCGCAGCACCGCGCGGGTCGCCTCGATGCCGTCCAGCAGCGGCATGCGGACGTCCATGGCGACCACGTCGGGCCGCAGCCCGCGCACCAGCGGGATCACCGCCGCGCCGTCGGCCGCCTCGCCGACCACCTCGATGTCCGGCTCGGACTCCAGCACGGCCCGCAGGCCCGCGCGGACCAGCGGTTCGTCGTCGACGAGGAGAACGGTGACCGTCATGGCGGTCAGCGTAGGTCAGCGCAGCGGCAGCTCCGCGCGCACCCGCCAGTCACCCGCGTCGGCCCCCGCGCGGGCGCTGCCGCCGAGGAGCGCCGCCCGCTCCCGTATGCCGCGCAGACCGGCGCCCCCGCCCGGCGCGGACGCTCTCCCGCCCGGCACGGGACGTCGCCCGTCCGGCAGCGGGTTGCGTATCTCCAGGCCGAGCGTGCCGTCCGCCACGTCGATGCGGACCCGCACCGGCACGGCGCCCGCGTGCCGCAGCACGTTGGTGAGGGACTCCTGGAGGATGCGGTACCCCTCGCGGGACACCGGGCCCGGCACGGTCCCCAGCTCCCCGCTCACCTCGGCGTCGAGCTTCGCCCCGGAGGACCGCGCGGACTCCAGCAGCCGGTCCGCGTCCTGGAGCGTCGGCCGGGCGCTCGCCGGGCGGCCGGTCTCCCGCAGCACGCCCAGCACCCGCTCCAGATCCTCCAGCGCCGCGCGGCCGGTCTCCTCGATCGCGGTGAGCGCCTGCTCGGTGAAGCGCGGGTCGCGCGCCGCCCGCGCCGCACCGGCCTGCACGACGGCGACGGTCAGCGCGTGCCCGATGGAGTCGTGCAGCTCGCGCGCGATGCGGTTGCGCTCCAGCAACTGCTCCGTGCGCTCCTCCAGGGCGGCGAGCCGCTCGGTGCGGGAAGGACCCAGGAGACGGCGGGCCAGCAGCGTGATCAGGTGACCCGAACCGACGACGACCGCGCCGAGCGCGACCAGGGGGAACGGCACGAGCAGCGCGTACCACCAGTGGTGCCCGGGGAGGGACACGAACGCCCCTGTGTCCGCGCCGTCCCCGCGCGCCGCCAGTACCAGGTCCGCCGCGAACAGCGGCAGTTGGACACTGAGGTGGGCGACGGCGGCGCCCAGCAGCAGCCGGGCCTGAAGCCACACGACGGTGCGCCCGCGGTCCGCCCAGGTCGCCGACGGCGCGACGGCTATTTCCGTGGCACCGTCCCCGTCCTCCTCGCCGTGCCGGTGACCGGTCAGCAGCAGTTTGGCCTGCATGCCCTCGACCACCCGCATCGCGGGCACCAGCCCGGCGAGGGCCAGCACCGCGGCCGCCGTGGCCGGCGTCCACCACGCCTCCTCGATGAACAGCCACATGGCCGGCCACACGACGGCCACGAACAGATGCAGCCATCGCGTGTAGGTGACCGCCCGGGTGAACGGGCGCAGCAACCGGACCATGGCGTCATCGTGCCAGCCGGCACTGACAACGGGCCTCCCCCGCCCGGGGGAGACGGACCCCGCCGCCGGGGGAGGCGCCCGCCCGCCGCCACCCGCGACGCTGCCACCATGACCAGTATCGACGTCCGCGACCTCACCAAGGACTACGGCGCCCGACGCGCCGTGGACGACCTCACCTTCACCGTGCACCCCGGCCGTGTCACGGGGTTCCTCGGCCCCAACGGCGCCGGGAAGTCCACCACCATGCGGCTGGTCCTCGGCCTGGACCGGCCGTCCGCCGGAACCGCCACCGTCGGCGGCCGCCCCTACACCGCGCTCCGCGAACCGCTGCGCCACGTCGGCGCCCTGCTCGACGCGCACGCCGCGCACGGCTCCCGCACCGCCCGCGACCACCTGCGCGTCCTGGCCGCGAGCAACCGCGTCCCGGCACGCCGCGTGGAGGAGCTCCTGGAGCGCACGGGCATCGCCCCGGTGGCCCGCCGCCGGGTGCGGACGTTCTCCCTGGGGATGCGCCAACGGCTGGGCATCGCCGCCGCCCTGCTCGGCGATCCGGAGGTCGTGCTGCTGGACGAGCCCTCCAACGGCCTCGACCCGGAAGGCATCATCTGGATCCGGCAGCTCATGCGCGGCCTCGCGGCCGAGGGACGCACCGTGCTGGTCTCCAGCCATCTGATGCACGAGACGGCGTCCTTCGCCGACCACCTCGTGGTCCTCGGCCGGGGCCGGCTCCTGGCCGACACCCCGATGCGGGAGTTCATCCACGCGCGCGTGCGGCCCCGGGTCCGCGTCCGCACCACGGACGACGCCGCCCTGAGGAAGGCGCTGTCCGGGGACGGCCACGACGCCGTGGCGCACGAGGACGGCCACTGGACCGTGTACGACGCGCGCGTGGAGGACGTCGGGCGCTCCCTGTCGGCGGCCCGGGTGCCGGTCCTGGAACTCGCCGCCGAGGAAGGGACCCTGGAGCAGGCGTACCTCGATCTCACCGCCGGCCTGCCCGAGTTCACCGCCACGCCGCAGGAGGTCTGACCGTGGAAGCCGTACCCGTGCTGCGTTCCGAGTGGCTGAAGATCCGCACCCTGCGGTCGTCGTACGGCACGCTGGCGGCGCTGCTCGCCGTCACCGTCGCCTTCTCCGCGATCGCCGGTGTCTCCGACACCTCCGACCCGGAGTTCGACCCGCTGTTCACGGCCCTGTCCGGGGCCATGCCGGGGCAGATCGCCGCCGTGGCCTTCGGCGCCATGGCCGTCTCCGCCGAGTACCACGGCCACGCGATCCGGGTCAGCCTCGCCGCGGTCCCGCGCCGCGGACGGTGGTTCGCGGCCAAGCTGACCGCGATCGCCGTGCCCGTCCTCGGCACCGCGCTGGTCACCGCCCTCGCCGCGCTGTTCGCCGCCCGAGCGGGCCTGGGCTCCGTGGCGGACGGCCTCACCGCGGCCGAACAGATCCGCGGCGTCGTCGGCTGCGGCGTCTACCTGACGCTGATGGCGCTGTTCGCGGCCGGACTCACCGCGCTGTTCCGCAGCGGGGTCGCGACCCTCTCCGTCATGATCCCGTTCATCCTCGTCGTCTCCTTCGTCGTCGGCGACGTGGCCGGCGGCGTCACCGACTTCCTGCCGGACCGGGCGGGACAGGTCGTCCTGCACGAGACGTACGACGGAAGTGCCGGACCGTGGACGGGACTTGCCGTGACCGCGCTGTGGACGGCCGCCGCCGTCGCGGCGGGAGCGTGGCGGCTGCGGAGCCGCGACGCCTGACGGACCGCCAATTGTCAGTGGGTCCGGTTTTACTGGGGACATGGACAGCGCACGGCACATCGCTCTCATCGACGAGCTGTGCTCCCGCCTCTCGGGGACGGAGCACGGCTCGTCGCGCGGCGTCGGCGGGACGGACGCCGACGGCGTCACGGTGCTGCGCGGCAGCCACGGCCTGCGCGGCGGCGACCCGGCGGAGCGCGCGACGACGGTGGAGCGGTACGAGTGGCAGCGCGACGCCCTCGCCGGACTGCTGACCCCCCGCTGGGGCGAGGCCGGCCTGCTGAACCTGCAGACCGTCCTGTTGCGCGGCGCCCACGAGGAGATACCCGAGCCCTGGGCGGCCCTGAGCGTCCGTGCCCGCGTGGCCTACGTCTGGCAGGTGCCGGAGAGCGGCGGCTGGGCGGCCGTGGCGGTGGCCGACCGGGACGAGGAGGACGAGGTCCAACTGCTGGCGGCGGTCACGGCGACGGATCCGCCGTGACGTCCCGCGCCCCGTCCTCGGCGGCCACCCGCAGCCGGGCGTACTCCTCCGCCATCGTCCGCGCCGTCCAGTGGGCGTTGAGGCCGCTCGGGTTGGGCAGCACCCACACTCGCGTGTCGCCGATCAGACGCTCCTGCGGGCCGACCCGCGCCTTGCGGTCGCCGAAGGCCGCGCGGTAGGCGGTGACGCCGACGACGGCCAGCCACTGGGGCCGCAGCCGGGCCGTCTTCAGCGCCAGCGTCCGGCCGCCCTCCCGGTACTCCTCGGGCGACAGCTCGTCGGCCCGCGCGGTGGCCCGCGCGACGACGTTGGTGATGCCGAGCCCGTACGACAGCAGCTCCCGCTGCTCGGCGGGGTCCAGCCGGCGCGGGGTGAACCCGGACAGATGCAGCACCGGCCAGAAGCGGTTGCCGGGGCGGGCGAAGTGGTGGCCCGTCGCGGCCGACAGCAGACCGGGGTTGATGCCGCAGAACAGGACCCGGAGGCCGTCCGCGACGACGTCCGGCAGTAGCCGGTCGCGGGCGGCCTCCAGTTCGGCCTGGGTGAAGCGGGCCATGCGGCGGGCGGCTAGAGGATCGCGCCGGGCACGTAGCCCGCGGCCCGGGGGTGCTGCTTGACGACGTCCTCGATCCGCGCGGCGACGGCGGCCACCTGGTCGGCGGCGGCACCGGTGAACGACAGCCTGTCGGCCATCAGCGCGGCCAGCTGCTCCCGGTCCAGCGGCAGCCGCTCGTCGGCGGCGAGCTTGTCCAGCAGGTCGTTGCGCTCGGCGCCCTGCTCGCGCATGGCCAGCGCGGTGGCGACGGCGTTCTCCTTGATCGCCTCGTGCGCGACCTCACGGCCGACACCCGCGCGCACCGCGCCCATCAGCACCTTGGTGGTGGCGAGGAACGGCAGGTAGCGGTCCAGCTCCCGGGCCACGACGGCGGGGAACGCCCCGAACTCGTCCAGCACGGTCAGGAACGTCTCCAGCAGCCCGTCCAGGGCGAAGAACGCGTCGGGCAGCGCCACCCGGCGGACCACCGAGCAGGAGACGTCGCCCTCGTTCCACTGGTCGCCCGCCAGCTCGCCGGTCATCGAGGCGTAGCCGCGCAGGATCACCATCAGGCCGTTGACGCGCTCGCAGGAGCGGGTGTTCATTTTGTGCGGCATCGCCGAGGAGCCGACCTGGCCGGGCTTGAAACCCTCGGTGACCAGCTCGTGCCCGGCCATCAGCCGGACCGTCTTCGCCAGCGAGGACGGCGCCGCGGCGAGCTGCACCAGCGTGGTCACCACCTCGTAGTCCAGCGAGCGCGGGTAGACCTGGCCGACCGAGGTGAACGCCTGTGCGAAGCCGAGGTGCCCGGCGATCCGCTGCTCCAGCTCCGCGAGCTTGTCCGCGTCGCCGCCGAGCAGGTCCAGCATGTCCTGGGCGGTGCCGACCGGGCCCTTGATGCCGCGCAGCGGGTAGCGGCCGAGCAGCTCCTCCACCCGGCCGTACGCGACGAGCAGCTCGTCGGCGGCGGTGGCGAAGCGCTTGCCCAGCGTGGTGGCCTGCGCGGCCACGTTGTGCGAGCGGCCGGCCATGACGAGCTCGCGGTACTCGCCGGCCAGCTTGCCGAGCCGGGCGAGGACGGCGACCGTGCGGTCGCGCACCAGTTCCAGGGAGAGCCGGACCTGGAGTTGCTCGACGTTCTCGGTGAGGTCCCGGGAGGTCATGCCCTTGTGGACGTGCTCGTGCCCGGCGAGGGCGTTGAACTCCTCGATCCGCGCCTTCACGTCGTGCCGCGTGACCTTCTCGCGCTCGGCGATCGAGCCCAGGTCGACCTGGTCGAGCACACGCTCGTACGCGGCGATCGCCTCGTCGGGCACCTCGATCCCGAGGTCCTTCTGCGCCCGCAGCACGGCGAGCCAGAGCTGCCGCTCCAGCCTCACCTTCTGCTCGGGCGACCAGAGCGTGGCGAGCTCGGCGGAGGCGTACCGTCCGGCGAGGACGTTGGGGATGCGGGGCTTGGCGGGAGCGGAAGTCACGTGCACGGAGTCTACTGGCGATTCGTGCAGGCCAGCGCCCCGGGTGAACTGGAGGAACCTACGAGGCCGGGGTGGTCAGTCGAGAGGGCCGCCGAGGGGACCCTCGTACGGCAGCAGCTCGGGCCGTTTGGCCGGGCGGCCGTCGCCCGAGGAGCGGCCGGTCAGGCGGCGGCCGATCCACGGCAGCAGGTGCTGCCGGGCGAAGCGCACGTCGGCGGTGCGGCGCAGCATCCAGCCCGGCGGCAGCGAGGCCGGCGGCGGGGTGCGCCAGTCGGCGTCCTCGGCGTCGTGGCCGAGCGACTGCCACACCGCCTCGGCGACGCGGCGGTGGCCCTCCGCGGTCAGGTGCAGCCGGTCCACGTCCCACAGCCGTGGGTCGGACAGGGAAGGGGCGCCGTACAGGTCCACGACGACGGCGCCGTGCCGGGCGGCCAGGTCGTCGACGACCGCGAAGAGCGCCTCCATGCGCGGCCGGAACCGTTCCAGGACCGGGCCCTGGCGGCCGGGGCTGCGCATCAGCACCAGCTGCTTGCAGTTCGGGGCGAGCCGCTCCACGGCCTCCGTCAGCAGGGCGCGCACCCGGCCCATGTCGCACTTGGGCCGCAGGGTGTCGTTGAGGCCGCCGACGAGCGTGATCACGTCGGCGCCCATCGCGGCGGCGACGGGTACCTGCTCGTCGACGATCTGCCCGATCAGCTTCCCGCGCACGGCGAGGTTCGCGTACCGGAAACCGGGGCTGCGGGCCGCCATCCGGGCGGCGAGGAGGTCGGCCCAGCCCCGGTAGGAGCCGTCCGGGAGCAGGTCCGACATGCCCTCGGTGAAGGAGTCGCCGACCGTGACAAGGCTGGTGAAGGTGGGGTTCGTCTGCATGGCGACGGAAATGGTATCCCGAGGCACCCAATCGGGCACCCGCGGCATACCCACCGGTCGGTGGCCGCCCCCGTCGCCGCCCGGCCGCCGCCCCGTACCGCCACGCCTTCAGACCCGTCGGCCGAACAGCTCCCGCAGCACGTCCTCCATCGTCACCAGGCCCGCAAGGCGGCCGTCGCCGCCCAGGACGGCCGCCAGATGGGTGCGGCTCCTGCGCATGGCGGTCAGCACGTCGTCGAGCGGGGTGCTCTCCCGTACCCGTGCGATCGGCCGCATGTCCTCCGGGCGGAACGCCGCGTTCCGGGGCGAGGCGTCCAGCGCGTCCTTCACATGCAGGTAGCCGACGATCCGGCGCCCGTCGTCCACCACCGGGAACCGCGAGAAGCCCGACTCCGCCGAGAGCCGCTCCAGCTCCTCGGGGGTGACGCCCACGCGCGCGTGCACCACGCGTTCCAGCGGCAGCGCCACGTCGCGCACCGGACGCCGGCCCAGCTCCAGGGCATCGTGCAGCCGCTCCTGCGCACGGTCGTCGATGAGCCCCGCCTCGCTCGCGTCCTTCACGATCTCGGCCAGCTCCGCGTCGGTGAACACCGCCGCCACCTCGTCCTTGGCCTCCACCCTGAGCAGCTTCAGCAGACCGTTGGCGAAGGCGTTCACCGTGAAGATCACCGGGCGCAGCGCGCGGGACAGCGCCACCAGGGGCGGGCCCAGCAGCAGTGCGCTGCGCACCGGCTCCGCCAGCGCGATGTTCTTCGGCACCATCTCGCCCAGCAGCATGTGCAGATAGGTCGCGAGGGCCAGCGCGATGACGAACGACACCAGGTGACCGGCGCCGGAGTCCACGCCCACCGCGTGGAACAGCGGCTCCAGCAGGTGCGCGATCGCCGGCTCCGCGACGATGCCGAGGACCAGCGTGCACAGCGTGATGCCGAGCTGCGCGGCCGCCAGCAGCGCCGACACGTGCTCCAGACCCCACAGCACCCGCCCGGCCCGCCGGTCGCCGGCCTCGGCGTGCGGCTCCACCTGGCTGCGCCGTACCGAGATCAACGCGAACTCGGCCCCCACGAAGAAAGCGTTGACGACCAGCGTCAACAAGCCGATCAGCAGCTGTACGGCGGTCACCGTCCGGCCTCCCCGTCGCTCGACGTCCCCGCGCCACCCGTCCGCTCGCGCGACGCCCCCGCGTCGCCCGTCCCGTCGTCGAGGGGCGCGCGCAGCAGCACCCCCGCGGCCCGGCGGCCCGTGGCGTCCACGACGTCCAGCCGCCAGCCGGCCACCTCCACGCTGTCGCCGACCGCCGGGATCCGGCCCAGCTCGGCCGCGACCAGCCCCGCCACCGTCTCGTACGGTCCCTCCGGCACCCGCATCCCGAGTCGCTCCAGCCGGTCCACGCGGGCCGAGCCGTCCGCCCGGAACAGCGCGTGCCCGTCCTCGTCGGCGCCCACCGGGTCCAGCTCGGGCGTCTCGTGCGGATCGTGCTCGTCGCGCACCTCGCCGACGACCTCCTCGACGATGTCCTCCAGCGTGGCCACGCCCGCCGTGCCGCCGTACTCGTCGATCACCACTGCCATCGTGCGCCGCCCCGAGAGCCGGTCCAGGAGCCGGTCGACGGTGAGCGTCTCCGGCACGAGCAGTGGGTCGCGCATCACCTCGGACACCGGCACCAGCGCCCGCCGCTCGGCGGGCACCGCCAGGACGTCCTTGATGTGCGCGGTGCCCACCACCGCGTCCAGGGTCTCCCGGTAGACCGGGAACCGGGACAGCCCCGTGGCCCGCGTCGCGTTGGCCACGTCCGCGCAGGTCGCCCGGTCCTCCAGCGCCATCACCTGCACGCGCGGCGTCATGACGTGCTCCGCGGTGAGGTCGGCGAGGTTCAGCGTCCGCACGAACAGCTCGGCGGTGTCCGCCTCCAGCGCGCCCTCCCGGGCCGAGTGCCGGGCGAGCGCCGCCAGCTCCTGCGGCCCCCGCGCGGACGCCAGCTCCTCGGCGGGCTCCACGCCGAACCGCCGCACGACACGGTTGGCGGTGTTGTTCAGATGGGTGATGAACGGCCGGAAGGCCGCACTGAACCAGCGCTGCGGGTTCGCCACGTGCCGGGCCACGGCGAGCGGCGAGGAGATCGCCCAGTTCTTCGGCACCAGCTCGCCGACGACCATCAGGACGACGGTCGACAGCGCCGTACCCACCACCAGAGCGATCGACGAGGCGGCCGAGGGCGAGGCGCCCAGGTCCCGCAGCGGACCCGCCAGCAGCGCGGCGACCGACGGCTCGGCGAGCATGCCGACCACCAGGTTGGTGACGGTGATGCCGAGCTGCGCGCCCGAGAGCTGGAACGTCAGGGCCCGTACGGCCTTCAGGGCGCCGGCCGCGCCCCGCTCACCGCGTGCGGCGGCCCGCTCCAGCTCACCGCGTTCCACGGTGGTCAGGGAGAACTCGGCCGCGACGAACGCACCGCACATGAGCGCGAGCAGGACGGCCAGCAGCAGGAGGAGCACTTCGGTCATCGGTTCACCTCCGTCCCATGATCGAACAGGTGGGGGCGGCCCGCGCGCTGTCGTACGCCGCGGAGCCGCCCCGTGGGCGGGCGCTCGGGAGGGGTCATGGGGGCGCGAGTGCCCGCGGAGGGTAAAGCGAAGACAAAGAACGCCGGGGCGCGGTCAGGAGACCAGGTGCTTCACCCAGCGCCGCCACTGCTCCTGCGGCTCGTACCCCGCGGCCCGCCACGCGTGCTGTGCCCGCTCGTTGCGGACCAGCACCATGGCGTCCCCGCGGCGGCCGCCGAGCCGGGTGAACCGCTCCTCGGCGGCGGTGAGCAGTGCCGTCGCGATTCCCCGGCGGCGGTGGTCGGGGTGGACCGCCAGCCGGTAGAGGTGGCAGCGCCAGCCGTCGAAACCCGCTATCACCGTTCCGGCCAGCTCGCCGTCGAGTTCGCCGAGGACGAGTGCCTCGGGGTCGCGGGTGACCAGGCGTTCGATGCCCGCGCGGTCGTCGCTGATGCTCGTGCCCTCGGCGGCCACCTTCCAGAAGGCCAGCACCGCGTCGAGGTCTTCGGGCCCCGCGGTCCGTACGTGGAGATCTGGTGTCGTCATGGGGTGATCTCATCAGCCGGGTGGCGGCGTGGCGGGGAATTCCAGCATGTGGGCTTCCGCGTACTGGCCGCGGGTCCGTCTTGGCCGGTCGATCAGCCACGGACGGCGGACCGCGGTCACTCGTGTGCGATGGCTGTCAGTACGTTCATCCGCGACGCGCGCAGCGCGGGCAGCAGCGCCGCCACGACGCCCACCAGCGCCGCACCGGCCACCACCGCCAGCACCGTGCCCCAGGGCACCGCGAACGCCGTCAGGCCCTCCAGCGCCAGCACCTGCTGGATGCACAGCCCCCACAGCAGTCCCAGCGCCAGACCGAGGAGCGCGCCGAACACCGCGATCACCACCGACTCCAGCCGGATCATCCGGCGCAACTGCCGCCGGGAGAGCCCGATCGCCCGCAGCAGACCGATCTCCCGGGTCCGCTCCACCACCGACAGGGCGAGGGTGTTGACCACGCCGAGCACCGCGATGACGATCGCCAGCCCCAGCAGCGCGTACACGAGGTACAGCAGGACGGCGATCTGGTCGTGCACCAGGTCCTTGTAGTCGGCGAGATCACGGACCGCGACCTGCGGGTACGGGTCGAGGGCCCGCTCCAGTTCCGCGCGGAGCCCGTCGGTGTCCGTGCCGTCGGCGGCGTTGACGTACACCACGGAGTCCTGGCCGCCCGGCGCGTACCGCTGGAGCGTCGCCATGCCCACGAACAGCCCGCCCGGCGTTCCGAATCCCGACGCGGAGTCCCGGTCGGTCAGCGCGCCCACCGTCAGATCGGCCGTGCGCCCGCTCTGGAACCGCACCGGCACGGTGGTTCCCACCCGCACCCCGTGGTCGCGCGCGAACTCCGCGTCCATCCCGACGCGGCCGCCCCCGAGCGCCGCCGACGTGTCCCCGGCCGTGTAGGCGAGATCGGCGACCTCGTCCAGCCGCGGGTCGTAGCCCGCGACGGACGTCTCCACCCGGTCGCCGTCCGGCAGCCGCACCGCGACCGGCGCGAACCGCGACCGTACGGCCGTCCCCGCGCCGGGCGCCCCGGTCACCGCGTCCGTCACCTCCTGCGGGAACGGCAGGAAGCTGTCGTTCTGCACGACGAAGTCGGCACCCAGCGTCCGGTCGATCTGCTCGTCGAACGACGCCGTCATCGACGCGCTCGCCACGGACATCCCCCCGACCAGCGCGATCCCCACCATCAGCGCGGCGGCGGTCGCACCGGTACGGCGCGGATTGCGCAGCGCGTTGCGGCGGCTCATCCGGCCGACCGCGCCGAACGGCGCCCCGAACGCCGTGCCCAGCACCCGGACCACCGGCCGGACCAGCAGCGGACCGGCGACCACCGCGGCGACCAGCGTCAGCACGACACCGAGGCCCAGCAGCGAGGCCGCCGTCGCCGTCTCCGAGGACGCGGCGCACCCGGCCAGCGCGGCCGCGCCCGCCGCCGCGACGA
>NZ_JAVRHI010000153.1:0-32837 GCF_034105845.1 Streptomyces sp. CRN 30
CCAGTTCCCGGTAGGTCCAGGTGCGCCGCTCGGGTGCGGGGTCGACCAGGGCGGTCCGGTCGGGGTGGGCGGCGGCGCGCTCGCGCAGCATGCCGCCGAAGGTCTCCCCGCGCCAGTAGCCGGCGGCGCGGTAGCGCTCGGTGAACTCGGCCGGCCAGGCCGGCGCGTCCACCCCGGGGGTGAGCGCGTCCACGGCGGAGGAAGGGGCTGACGTCGGGTCGAAGGTCACGGCGGGACTCCCCCTGGCGACTTAGGCGAGCCTCACCATAGCCTCAGGGGGAGTCCGGGGACCAGAGGTGCCGGCGCGACGGCCCCGGCGGGTCAACCCTGGCCGGAACAGGCCGGGTTCAGCAGCACCGCCATCAGCGCCACGTCGTCGCTGCCGTCCGGCCGCAGCCGGTCGAGCAGCAGCGCGCACGCCTCCTCCGGGTCCGCCGGCACCTCGGAGACCACCGTGGCGAGGGTGTCCAGGGAGTTCTGGAGATCCTCGAAGCGCCGCTCGATCAGCCCGTCCGTGACCAGCAGCAGCATCGATCCCGGCCGGGCCGTGATCTCCCGGGCGGACGGCTGCGGAAGACCGAGCCCCAGCAGCGGACCGTGCTCGTGCACATAGGCGGCCGGGCCGTCCGGGTCACGCAGCAGCGGCGGCAGATGGCCCGCGTTGGCGATGTGCAGGACGTCCGTCTCCGACTCGATGAGGACGACGCACAGCGTGACCGTCGCCCCGGGCTCCACCGACCGCAGCAGATGGTCGAGCCGGGTGAGGATCGCCACCGGCGGATGCCCCTCCACGGCGTAGGCGCGCAGCGCGTGGCGCACCTGGCCCATCACCATGGCCGCGTCCAGCGAGTGCCCGGCGACGTCCCCGACGGCCACCACCAGCCCGGCGGGCGTGCTGATCGCCTCGTAGAAGTCCCCGCCGATCTCCGTGCGTTCGCTGGCGGGCAGGTAGCGCACGGCCAGTTCGGCGCGGGGCGTCTCGGGGAGGCTCTCCGGCAGGAAGCTGCGCTGGAGGGTCAGGGCGAGGGCGTGCTCCTCGCTGTAGCTGCGCAGCGCGTCCAGCGCCAGCGTCCCGGCCTGGGTGAGCTGCGCCAGCAACTGCTCGTCCTCCGCCGTCGTCACCGCGTCCACGGGCGTGAGCACGGCGACCGGCGGCCGGCCCGCCTTGGCGTGGCCGACGACCGTCCGCCGCCGCGTCGGGTCCTTCAGCCGCGGCGGCAGACAGGGCAGTTCGGGCGCGGACGGCTCCGCCCGCTCACCGGGACCGCGCCGCGGTGACCAGGCCGGGACGGAGTGCACCTCGGGTGCCACGGGCCGCTCCGCGCCGTCCGGGTCCTGCCAGGTGTGGGCGACCAGCGGAGTGCCCTGCGGGGTGGTGAGGAACACCGCCACCTCGCACCGGAAGATGGCCGCCGCGCCCTCGGCCACCACCCTGGCCAGGTCGTACCCGTCGGCGGCGCTGTACAGCGCGAGGGTGACGCGGTTGAGCAGGTGCAGCCGGTCCGCGAGCAGTTCGGCGCGGCGCCTGGCCCGCGCGTAACGCAGGGTGGCGGTGACCGTCGCGAGCAGTTCGGTGGGGGCGATGGGCTCGACGAGGTAGGCGTCGGCCCCCCGGTACAGCCCCTGCGCCCGGTCGTCGACGGTGATGGCGGAGGCGGAGATGTTGATGACCGGCACGCCGGCGGTGGCCGGGTCGTTCTTGATGTGCTCGCACACCTCGAACCCGGTCATGTCCGGCAGCCGTACGTCGATGATCGCGATCTCCGGCAACGGGCCGGGACCGGCGAGCAGTTCGAGGGCGCGGGTGCCGTCCTCCGCCTCGGTGACCCGGTGTCCGGCCCGGCGCAGGGTCGTGCTCAGCACGTACCGGTTGGTGGGGGCGTCGTCCACCACCAGGATGTGCGCCGGACTGTGATCGATGTCGGACGGGTGCATCATCGACGTTCCTCGGGCCTCGACGACAACGGAGAAGGGGGAGACGACAGCGGAGAGGGAGCGGACGGCAACGCGGGAGGGGCGTCGGAAGACGTGGGCCGCGGGCGGCCGAGGGCCGAGGCCAGCTCCGCGGAGGTGAGACGGGACTTGTTCAGCACGGCACGGGCGCGGGCGAGGCGCGAGCGGTCCACCTCGGGGGCCTCCAGCGCGGTCAGGACGACGACCGGGACACCCGCCGTCGCCGGGTTCTCGCCCAGCAGCCGGTGCACCTCGTACCCGTCCGTCCCCGGCATGTGCAGGTCGAGGAAGACGGCGTCCGGCTGTTCCCGCTCCACGGTGGCGACCGCCCGGCCGCTCTCGGTGAGCACGGTCACGGACTCGGCGAGTCTCTCCAGCATCGGCCGCACCCCGGCGAGGAACCGCTCGTCGTCGTCGACGATGACCACGGACCGCGCGAGCGGACGCGGGGCCGCGGCCGGGTCCGGCTCGGCGGCCGCGGGCCGTGCGGTGCGCGCCGGGATCTCGATGACCACCTGGGTGCCGTGGTCGAGTCGGCTGTCCAGGGTCAGCCGGCCCTCCAGCAGCTCCGTCAGCCTGCGGGCGTACGGCAGCCCCAGGCCGGTACCGGCCCGGCCCCGCTGGTGCGGTCCCCGCACCTGGTAGAACTCCTCGAAGACCCGCTCCAGCTCGTCGGTCGGTATACCGACGCCGGTGTCGCTGATCCGGAAGACGAAACGGGCGTCGTCCCCCTCGCCGTCCTCGGTGA
Source organism: Streptomyces sp. CRN 30 (assembly GCF_034105845.1). Lineage (NCBI taxonomy): Bacteria > Bacillati > Actinomycetota > Actinomycetes > Kitasatosporales > Streptomycetaceae > Streptomyces > Streptomyces sp. CRN 30. Next base: position 2,702 of record NZ_JAVRHI010000153.1, read on the forward strand.
CCTCCAGCGTCACCGTGCCCTCGACCGTGAACTTCAGGGCGTTGGACAGCACGTTGCGCAGGACGCGGGTCAGCATGACCTCGTCGGTGACCAGCGGACCGTGCTGGGTGTGGTCCGGTATGAGCAGCTCCACACCGGGCCGCGCCGTGCCCAGCAGCGTGCCGCGCAGCTGGTGCAGCAGCGCCCGCAGATCGGTCTCGGCGGGATGCGGCTCCAGCCGGCCGGACTCCGCCTTCGCCACGTCGAGCAACTCGTCGACCAGCGCCAGCAGGGTGCTGCCGGACGCCTGGACCAGCGCCACCTGCTGACGCTGCTCGTCGGTCAGCGGGTCCCCGCCGGGGTCGAGGAGCAGCCGGGCCAGGGCGATGACCGAGTTGACCGGCGAGCGCAGCTCATGACTGACGTTGGCCCAGAACCTGGTCCTGTACTCGTGCGCCAGCTCCAGCTGCCGGGTCTTGTCCTCCAGCTCCGCGTAGAGCGCGACGACCCCGCTGTTGGTCTCCTCCAGCTCGCTCGCCAGTTCGGAGTAGAGCGCCATGACCCCGGAGTTGGTCTCCTCCAGCTCGGCGTTGAGCCGCTGCAGTTCGTCCTGCTGGTGCTGCGACTCCTCCAGTGCCACCAGCAACTGCCGGTTCTGGGTCCGCAGCGCCTCGACCAGGTCGGCGGCCGTGCCCGCCCCGACGAGGGCGCCGCGGAGGTCGGCGGCCAGGGCGGCGGCCGAGCCCGGCTGGGCGGAGGTGCGCTGTGCGAGGACCAGTTCGTGACCGGTGTCGTCCCCGGAGAGCAGCCGGCTGTGGTCCAGGAGACGGTTGGCGGCGGTCAGCAGGGACGGCGGCGGCCGGTCGCCCGCGCGCCAGCGGAAGCGCACGGCCAGCAGAACAGGGTCCGACTCGATCAGACAGAGCTGCGCGGTGAGGCCGGGGACACCCATGAGATGGGTGCCGGCCTCGCTGACCACGGTGGTCAGCCGTACCAGGGAGCCGCCCGCCAGACCCGCCGCGCGGCACGCCGACTGCGTGGAGCGGCGCAGCGTGACCACGTCGTCCTCCGCGCGGAGGACGACGGTGGCCAGCTCGGTCACGGCCGGCCCGGCGGTCATGGCCGCCCGTGCACGGCCACGACGATTCCGGCGTCGTCCCGGCGGATCGCGGCCTGGTTGAGGAGCTGTCCGGCGAGCAGTGAGGGGTCCTGGCCGAACAGCCCGGGGAAGTCGGCGGGCTTCCAACGGTCGCTGAGCCCGTCGGAGTGCATGATCAGGGCGGCCCCCACCGGGAACGCCGCCTCGAAGGTACGGGGGCGGGGCAGCTGCACCCCGACGATCCCCGGCATGGACAGCAGCCTGGTGGACGCGTCCCCGGCGCCGACCAGCGCCGCGATATTGCCGGCGCCGCTCAGCCGTATCCGCTGGGCGTCGAGGTCGACCGCCGCGACGGCCACGGCCGCGCCGCGGGTGCCGCGCAGCCCCAGATGCACGTCGTGGAGCACGGCCGCGGGCTCCGTGTGCCGGCTGTCCCGGAACGCCGCCCTGGCCAGCTCGGCGACCCGGGCCGCCAGCGGTCCGTGGCCGAGGCCGTCGCACATCAGCAGCAGGGTGCCGGGGCCGTCGCCCTCGGTCGTGCGCACCGCCCAGGTGTCGCCGCAGACCTGCTCGCCGCCGATCGGCCGGGTCAGGCCGCCGGTCTCCACCGGGCCGGGCACCGGCACCGGCTCGTCCGCCCAGAAACGCGCGTAGACGACCGTGCCCCGGCCCCGCAGGGTGTGCACGCCGAAGGAGTCGGCGAGCCGCCCCACGGCGCCGAGTCCGATGCCGAGGGTGCCCGATCCGGAGGTGCCGTCGCGCAGCGCCCGGCCGACGTCGTCGATGCCGGGGCCGTTGTCGAGGGACAGGCACTCGACGGCGGCCCGGCCGCGCGAGCGCAGCACCCGGAGGGCGAGGGACCCGTCGTCGGCGTGTTTGAGGAGGTTGGTCGCCAGCTCCGTCACGCACAGCTCGACGCGGGCGACCCGCTCCTCGGGCAGGCCGAGACCGCGGGCCAGCTGACCCGCCTCACGGCGCGCGGCGGCGGCCAGCGCGACGTCCGCGCGGAGCCAGCGGACGTCGCCGGCCTCCGTGACGAGGGTGCCGTTCACCGGCCCCACTTCACAATGCGCACCGTGGTGCCCTCCGGCCCCGACGCGATGTCGAACTCGTCGACGAGCCGCTTGGCGCCGCTGAGCCCCAGCCCCATGCCGTTGCCCGACGTCCAGCCGTCCGTCAGCGCCAGCTCGATGTCGCGTATGCCGGGGCCCTGGTCCTTGAACTCCACGAAGATGCCGGTGCGGCCGTTCTCGGTGACCGTCACCGTGCGCACGACGCCGCCGCCGCCGTAGACCAGCATGTTGCGGCCCAGCTCACTGGCGGCCGTGACGAGCTTCGTCTGGTGCACCAGCGACAGACCGGTGCGCTGCGCGAGCGTCCGGACCACGTGCCGGGCCGTGACGACGTCGCTGCTGTTGGCGACCGGGACGGTCTCGGCCGAGGCACTCGCGGTGTCGTAGTCCTTCATGCGCGGCCCGCGCTGATACGCCGTAGCAGCTTCAGCCCGCGCTCCAGGTTGAGGGCGGTACGCACCCCGTTCAGGGACAGACCCAGCTCGACCAGGGTCATGGCGACCGCGGGCCGCATACCCACGACGATCGTCTCGGCACCCAGCAGCCGGGACATGGAGGCGTTGGTGGCCAGCATGCGCCCCACGAAGGAGTCGACGATCTCCAGCGCCGAGATGTCGATCACGACACCCTTGGCACCGGTCGCGACGATCTGGTTCGACAGGTCTTCCTGCAGGTCCAGGACCATCTGGTCCTCCAGGTCGGTCTGGATGGAGACCAGGAGGGTGGAACCGATCTTGAGGATGGGTACGCGGTCGATCACAGCAGGCCACCCTGCGCGTCGTCCTCGGCTTCCTTGGCGACTTCCTTGAGCGCCTGGCGCAGGGCGTCCGACAGGGAGGCGTTGGTGGGGATGTCGCCGAACTCGATACCGAGGGCCACGATGGTCTGCGCGATCTGCGGGCGGATGCCCGAGATGATGCACTGCGCGCCCATCATGCGGGCCGCGACGACCGTCTTCAGCAGGTGCTGGGCGACCTGGGTGTCCACCGTCGGCACGCCGGTGATGTCGATGATGGCGTGCGTGGAGTCGCTCTCCACCAGGGTCTGGAGCAGCTTCTCCATGACGACCTGGGTACGGGCCGAGTCCAGCGTGCCCACCAGCGGCACGCCGACGACGCCCTCCCACAGCTTCACCACGGGCGTCGACAGCTCCAGGAGCTGCTCCGCCTGGGAGGAGATGATCTCCTCGCGGGTACGGACGTACGCCTCCGTCGTCAGCAGGCCCAGGTCGTCGAGGATCCGGGAGAACCGCAGGTACGCGCGGACGCTCGCCTCGTCGCCGGAGAGGGACGGCTCCAGCACCTCCTTGAGGGCGAAGACGCTGCGCGCGGTCTCGGTGGGGGTGAACCCCTGCCGGGCCCGGTTGCGGGACAGCTCGATGAGCAGGCTCCGCACCTCGCCGAAGGACTCGTCGCCGCCGTTCAGCCCGCCGGCCGCGATCGCCTGCACGACGGCCTCGTACAGTTCGCCCAGCTCACGGCCGAGCTCGGTCGTGCTCAGCCGGCCCTGCAGGTCGGCGGTGACCGTCCTCGTCCACTGCGTGAGGTACGTGTCCCGCTCTCTGGTCAGAGCATCGACCAGCAGTTGTGAATTGCTCTCAATCGCCACGTTGTCCCCACCAAAATTCTGATCGAATATGCTATGGAGACAATACGGCACTCCGTCCGGTTGCTACCGACCGGTCACCCGGCCCGCGAGGGCCGGGCCACGAGTGTGCCTCCGGGCTGCCTCCGGCCTCCTGCCCCGTCGTCGGTCCCGTACCCGTCGTCCCGGCGAGGCTGTCGCACCCTACAGGGGAAGCGGGCCGGAACGCCCAGTAGCCTTTCGGCGTGACGCAGCACCACCCCGGGACCGACGAGCACCGCCCCGCCAACCGAGGGCCCGCGGCCGCTCCCCGCAACCGCGCGGCGCTGATCGCCGCCGCACGGGAGATCTTCGCCGAGGACGGCCTGGACGCCCCGCTCTCCGCCATCGCCCGGCGGGCCGGGGTCGGGCAGGGGGTGCTCTACCGGCACTTCCCCGACCGGGCCGCCGTGGCGGCCGCCGTCCTGGAGGAGAACGTCCGGCAGATCGAACAGGCGGCCGCCGCCGAGGACGCGACCCTCGCCGGCGTGCTCGGCGTCGTCTCCTGGCATCTGACGGAGTCGGCGGCCTTCATCAGCCTGCTGCACGCCGGCGCGGCCGACCGGCGCTCCGGCGCCCACGCGTACGCCCGTGCCCTGTCCGAACGCGTCGAGCGCGTGCTGCGCGCCCGTGTCCCGGCCGGACACCGGCTGGCCGGGGCCGACGACCTGATGCTCGCCGTCGCCATGGTCTCCGGCGCCGTCACCGGCCCCACCCGCGAGGAGCGCGAACGCCGGGTGCTGGCGGCCTGGCGACTGCTCGCGGTCGAGGTGGGACCGGTACGGCCCTTCACCGGCTGAGCCCGGTGAATCCATTGAGCCCGGTGGGCTCGGTGGGTCTGGTGGGTCTGGTGAGCCCGGTGGGTCCGGTGGGTCCGGTGGGTCCGGTGAGCCCGGTGGGCCCGGTGAGTCCGGTGAGGCGGGTCAGCCGCCGTTGGACTGGCGGATGCCCTCGCCGAGCGCCTCGAACGTGAACAGGTAGCCGCCCGCGGGTCCGCTCACGGTCATGTACGCGGTGGTCCCGCCGGGCGTGATCGCCACGTTGGTCGCCGACTCCAGCCCCTCGGCGGCGCGCGCGGGCACCTCGACGGTCGCCAGGCGCTCGCCGGTACGGCTGTAGACAGCCATCGCGGGCCGGCCGTGCAGCGCCTGGTACAGGTTGCCGTCCGCGTCGACGGCGATCGAGTCGGTCTGCGCGACGCCGCCGTCCACGCGTACGGCGGTGTGCGGCGCGGTCACCCCGCCCCGTCCGTCGAGCGGCAGGTAGTTGATCCGGTTCCGGGTCAGCTCGCTGTACCAGAGCCCGCCGAAGTCCACGTCGAACGCTATGCCGTTGGTCGCGGCCAGCCCGTCGACCAGGACGCTCGCCTCCTTCCCCGAGCGGTCGATCCGCACCACCCGGCCCTCGGCCTTCCCCTCGGTCAGACCGCGCGAGTCGCTGACGTAGAGGTCGCCCGTCTCGTCGAAGGCGATGTCGTCGGGGTTCATCGGGGCGCCGTCCACGTCACCGGAGAAGAAGACCCGCCGGTCGCCGCCGTCCGGGGCGAGGCTGACGATCTCGCCGTGCGCGTAGTCGGTGAGGTAGAGCCGTCCGTCGTACGGGCTGAACTGCGACGAGGTGTACGCGCCCCGGTCGTCGGTGTGCAGCGTCCGCGCCTTCTTCCGGTCGAGGTCGACCCGGAGGACCTTCGGCGCGCCGGCGGGCGCGGTGACGTCGACGACCGTCAGCCGGCCCGCGTCGTCGAGGACGGGTCCCTCCAGGAGGGTGGAGCCGGTCTGCTCGTGGGGGGTCGTCAGCCGCATCACCTGGTGGGCGCGCACGGTCCTCTCCGCGCCGGTGCCCGCCGTCCCGGTACCGGTCGCGGTGGTCTGGGTGCCGCACGCGGTGAGCGTGAGGGCGCCGGCCGTGGTGAGCAGGGCAAGGGCGCGGATCGGGAGTCGTCGCATGGGGGCCTCTTCCTGTCGGGTGCGGGGGCGGTGGCACGCCCCCGGACAGGGCGCGCCACCTAACCGGACAGCGCTGTCCGGTAGTTGCTACGGTAGTGGACGACCGTCACGGACGAGGCCGGTGGCACGGCTCCCGGCCCACAGGATCGAGGTCCCCCCACATGACGACCCCTCAGCTGCCCTCCGCCGCCGAACTCGCCGCCCTGAGAGACCGCTACCGGCTCGAACGCGAGCGGCGCGTACGGCCCGACGGCGCGGCCCAGTACCTGCCCGCGGAGGCGGAGTTCGGCTACTACGCCGCCGACCCGTACGCCGAGGGACCGGACGAGCGGGAGCCGCTCGCCGACACCGTGGACGTCGCCGTCGTCGGCGGCGGGTTCGGCGGCATCCTCGCCGGCGCGCGGCTGCGGCAGCGGGGTGTCGAGCGCGTCCGGATCGTCGAGAAGGGCGCCGACTTCGGCGGCACCTGGTACTGGAACCGCTACCCCGGCATCCACTGCGACATCGAGGCCCACGTCTACCTGCCGATGCTCGACGAGACCGGCTACGTGCCGGAGTGGAAGTACGCGCCGGGCGAGGAGATCCGGCGCCACGCGGTGCGCATCGCGGAGCGGTACGGCCTCTACCGCGACTCCTTGTTCCGTACCGCCGTCACCGCACTGACGTGGGACGAGACCACCGAGACCTGGCTCGTGGCCACCGACCGGGGCGACGCCTTCCGGGCCACCTACGTCGTCACCGCCACCGGCACCCTCTCGGAGCCGAAGCTTCCCGGCATACCCGGCATCGAGGAGTTCCGCGGCCACACCTTCCACACCTCGCGGTGGGACTACGCCTACACCGGCGGCACCCCGGACGGCGGCCTCACCGGACTCGCCGACAAGCGCGTCGGCATCGTCGGCACCGGCGCCACCGGCGTCCAGGTCGTCCCGAAGCTGGCCGAGGACGCCGGGCACGTCTACGTCTTCCAGCGCACCCCGTCCAGCGTCGATGTCCGCGGCAACCGCCGCACGGGGCCCGAGGACGTCGGCGCCGAGCGGCCCGGCTGGGCCCGCGCGCGCCGCGAGAACTTCCTGCGCGTCGTCTCCGGCGAACAGGCCGACGAGGACCTCGTGGCGGACCGCTGGACCTCCTCGGCGGGACTGCTGGAGAAGCTGCTGCCGAGCTTCCGGCGGCACGGCGACCGCGAGACCTTCGAGACCGCGTACGAGGCGGCCGACGCCGCCAAGATGAACGAACTGCGCGCCCGGGTCGAGGAGACGGTCACCGACCCGGAGACCGCCGGGAAGCTCAAGCCCTGGTACCGCTACGCCTGCAAGCGGCCGACCTTCTCCGACCTGTACCTCCCGGCGTTCAACCGGGACAACGTCACCCTGGTCGACACCGCGGACAGCCACGGCATCGAACGCGTCACCCCGACCGGCGTGGTCGTCGACGGCACCGAGTACGAACTGGACTGCCTGATCTTCGCCACCGGCTTCTCCGTGGGCGTCTCCGGCATCTCCTCGGGCAAGCTGCCGGTGTACGGCCGCGGCGGTACCCAACTGCTGCACGCCTGGGCCGCCGAGGGGCCGCGCACCCTGCACGGCTTCGCCGGTCACGGCTTCCCCAACCTGCTGCACATGGGGTCGCTGCACAACGCCAGCAGCGTCAACTTCACCCATGTCCTGGACGAACAGGCCGTGCACGCCGCCGCGCTCGTCGCGGCCGCCGAGGACAAGGGCGCGCTCGTCGAGCCGTCCAGGGAGGCCGAGGACGGCTGGCTCGCGGTCCTGGCGGAGGGCGCGGCCGACCACGAGTGGTTCCACGCGGAGTGCACTCCCGGCTACTACAACCGCGAGGGCCGCGGCCGGCCCAACGGCCCGACCGCGTACCCGCACGGCGCCGTCGCCTTCCACGAGTTTCTCGCCCGCTGGCGCGAGGAGTCACTGAGCGAGATCCTCCACCCCAAGAACACAGACTGACGCCTGCGCCCCCCTCTGCACCGGGCCCCCGGACCAGCGGGGGCCCGGTGCAGAGGGGGGCGCCGGGCGGGGCCTGCTGGTTCGGGGCCGCCGGGCGGGGCCGCTGGTCCGGGCCCGCCGGTCCGGGGCCGCCGGTCCGAGCCCGCCGGTCCGGGCCTGCCGGGCGGGTTCCCCGGACCGGGGCCCGCCGAGCGGTGGCCTCCGCGCCGGGGCGGTCACCGGTGTCCGTCCCGGGAGTACCGACCGACGGTCTCCGCCCCGGGGGCGCCGGGCAGCGTGTCCGGCGTGGGGATGGCGGTCGGTGTCTCCCGGTCAGGGATGGCGGCCGGCGCGTCTCCCGGTCAGGGGCATGGCCGGGGAGGCTCGCCCCGCAGGTGGTGGCTAGCGGTCGATCGCCAGTGTCGCGAACGTCGCCAGCCAGTGGTCGGTGGTGAAGTCGCCGCGTTCCACGGCGGGCAGGCCCGCCGCGAGGTGCGCCTGTGCCGCCCCGGCCAGCCGGGCGCGGACCGCACCCTCGGGCAGGGCGTCCGCGATGTTCCGCAGCGCGGCCGCCCGGCTCAGCGCGAGGCCCAGCAGATGGCCGATCTGCGGGTCGGCGTGGTCGGAGACGACCGGCACCTCCAGCAGCGCGCAGGGCGCCCCCGAGCCCAGCGCGGGCAGGAAGCGGTCGAGCCACACCGCGAACTCCTTCCTCGGCAGCACCCGGCGCACCGCGTCGGCCTCGCTCAGCGCAGGGGAGAGGAAGTCCTGCCCGGACGGCTCCCAGTGGGCCGGGGCGTCGTGGTCCGCGCCGAACCAGCCGAGCAGCCGCTCCCGCACGGCCCGGTCGGTCGCCGCCGACAGCACACCCGAGTCGAGCGCGAGGCCCAGCGCGAAGGCGCTGTTGGGATGGTTGCCGTGGCGCACCGGATACGTCGCCCTGGGCAGCCAGCCGGCCAGCAGGTCGTCGACGGCCGCGACGGCCGGCTCCAGCGCCTCCGCCCAGCGCAGCCCCGCCGGACCCTCGTACGCCCGGCACTCGGCGGCCAGCGCCAGCAGCCACGCCCAGCCGTAGGGCCGTTCGAAGGAGGGCCGCGCGCGGAGATAGGCGGCCTCGACGTCGAGGTGGGCGGGGGTGAGGTGGCGGTCGAGCGCGGCGTGGAACGGGCCGGTCTCCACGAGCGCCGGAGAGCCGCCGTACCGGCGCAGCAGCCGGACCAGCAGCCAGTGCATGTGCACCGAGGAGTGCCAGTCGTAGGCGCCGTAGAAAGCCGGGTGCAGGGAGCGGGGTGTCCGGTCCTCGCCGGGGGAGCCGATCAGGTGGGCGGGGAAGTTGGGGTACTCGCGGGTGATGTTGGCGAGCGCGAGCCGGGCGAACGGATCCGCGTAGGCGCTGAGCGGCATCAGTGGGTGGCTCCTTCGGTGACCTTGAGGTCCTGTCCGGCCGGGGTCGCGGCGGCGGCGGTGAGCAGCGCGCGCAGCCCGTGCGCGACGGTGGCGGGCGGCAGGGCCGGGGCGCCGCCGTCGGTGACCTGCTCCGGTGCCCACGGGACGTGGACGAACCCGCCCCGTACCCGCGGGAACTCGGTGGCGATGAGGTGGCCGAGACCGTAGGCGACGTGGTTGCAGACGAAGGTGCCGGCGGTGTTCGAGACGGCGGCCGGCACCCCGGCCGCGCGCATCGCCGCGACACAGGTCTTCACCGGCAGGGTGGAGAAGTAGGCGGCGGGGCCGCCGGGGACCACCGGTTCGTCGACGGGCTGCCGGCCCGCGTTGTCGGGTATGCGGGCGTCGTCGACGTTGACGCCGACGCGTTCGACGGTGACGCCGGGGCGGCCGCCCGCCTGGCCCAGGCAGAGCACCAGGTCGGGGGCGTGCGCCCGGACGGCCTCGCGCAGCACGGTCAGCGACTCGCCGAAGACGCAGGGCAGTTCGACGGCGGTGACGGCGAGCCCGGCGGGCGGGTCGCCGGCCACCAGGGACGCCGCCTGCCAGGACGGGTTCACGCGCTCGCCGCCGAAGGGGGCGAAGCCGGTGAGGAGGACGCGGGTCACGGCACTTCCTTCCACGGGGGTGACCAGGGGGTGGCCAGAGGGGGTGGCCAGAGGGGGTAGCCGGGGGATGTCGCGCGGGCTCAGAAGGCGAAGACCGCCATGATCACGGTGCAGCAGCCGAGCAGCGCGATGCCGGTGGGCAGCTGGGCCTTGATCGGTCCGTACTGGTCCTTCAGTTCGAGCAGGGTGGCCGGGACGATGTTGAAGTTGGCGGCCATCGGCGTGCAGAGCGTGCCGGCGAACCCGGCGAGCATGCCGATCGCGAGGACGGCGGGCTCGTTGCCGTGCATCTGCTGGATGAGGACCGGCCAGCCGATCGCCGCGGTCATCACGGGGAACGCGGCGAAGGCGTTGCCCATGATCACGGTGAACAGGAACATGCCGACGCAGTACGCGATCACCGCGAGGTACTTGGAGTCGTCGGGCAGCACGTTGTCGACGATGTCGCCGACCTCGGTACCGACACCCGCCGCGGCGAAGATCGAGCCGAGCACCGCCAGGAGCTGGGGGAGCAGCAGGGCGGAGCCCATCGCCTCCAGCATGGAGCGGCCGGAGTGGAGCGGGACGGAGACCTTCTTCTCGCCGGTGATCAGCATGCCGACGACGAGCGCGCAGACACAGCCGAGGCCGAGGCCGAGGAGGGTGGCCTTGCCCGTCTCGAAGAGGCCGGACTCGTCCAGTACGGAGGCGCAGACGATGGCGACGAGCGGGATCGTCAGCGCCGGGACGAAGATCTTGTTGCCGAGCCGGGCGGCGGACGCCTCGCGCTGCTCGGCGGTGGTGGTGACGGGCACGCCCTTGCCGAGGAAGTTGAAGCCGGCCAGGACGATCAGGGCGAGGACCGCGACGCCGAGCGGTTCGGCGGGCAGGGTCCAGCCACCGTTGTCCGCGGTGGCGTTGGCGACCCCGGTGCCGTAGGGGAAGGTGAGCCCGAGCAGGCCCCAGAACGCGGCGGACGTCCACCGCTTGGGGTTGGTGCGGTCCATGGCCATCTGCGCGGCCATGACGACGAAGACGAGGCCTATCAGCCAGTAGAGCCACTCGACCTTGATCACTTCTCGGCCCCCTTCTCGGCCGCCTTCTCGGGCAGCGGCAGGTCGTGCTCGGCGGAGGCGAGCGCCATCTCGCGCTCCAGCTGCCTGTCCATGAGCAGCAGCCGCGCGCCGTGGATGACGAAGGCGCACACGGCCAGCGGGATCGCCCACAGGGCGAGCTGGGTGGGCTCGATGTCCTGGTGGTACGTGGAGTTCACGAAGCCCGTGATCAGCAGGATGGAGCCGATCGCGATGAAGCAGTCCTCACCGAAGAAGACACCCACGGTGTCGGCGGACGCCGAGTAGGAGCGGACCTTCTCGCGCCACCGCTCGTTCAGCTTCCTGCCCGTCGAGCGCTCGGCGGCGGCCTCGGCCATGGGGGCCACCAGCGGGCGCACGGTCTGTGCCGGGCCGCCGATGCTGTTCAGGCCGAACGCGGCGGTGACCTGCCGGACCAGCAGGTACACGGTGAGGAACCGGCCGGCGCTCAGCCTGCCGAGCCTGCCGATGAGGTTGCGGGCCTGCTCGCGCAGGCCGTAGCGCTCCAGCAGGCCGATCACCGGGAGCACGATGGCGTAGACGGTGACCGAGCGGCTGTCGGCGAAGGACCGGCCGAAGGCCGCGAGGACCTCCAGGGGGTCCATCCTGCCGAGCAGGCCGGTGACGATACCGGCGACGCCCACCACGAGGACGGGATTGCGGCGCGTGACGAATCCGAGGATCACCACGACCACACCGAGAAGAACGATCATGCGGGGGCCTTCTTCAGGCGGGAGGGGGACAGGGCGCCGGAGACACAGGGGAAGCGGTGGCTCCGGTTCCATGGCAGATGCACGGACCTTAGGTGATCGTTGAACGATAGAACAAGGGGGGAAGCCTTGTGGGATTGTTCAACGATCGTCTACGTTCAGAGGGTGATCGACCTCAACGCGGACCTGGGTGAGGGCTTCGGCCGCTGGACCCTCACCGACGACGACGCCCTGCTGTCCGTCGTCACCAGCGCCAACGTCGCCTGCGGCTTCCACGCCGGTGACCCCTCGGTGATGCGGCGCGTCTGCGACCGCGCCGCCGAGCGCGGGGTACGGATCGGGGCCCAGGTCTCCTACCGCGACCTCGCCGGCTTCGGACGCCGCGCCATGGACGTGCCCGCCGGTGAACTGGCGGCCGAGGTGGCCTACCAGATCGGCGCGCTGCGGGTCTTCGCGGAGGCGGCCGGCGCCGAGGTGGCGTACGTCAAGCCGCACGGCGCCCTGTACAACCGCACCGTCCACGACGACACGCAGGCCCGTGCCGTGGTGGACGGCGTCCGGCTCGCCGGCGGCGACCTCCCCGTGCTCGGGCTGCCCGGCTCCCGGCTGCTCGCGGCCACCCGCGACGCGGGGCTCACCGGCGTCCCCGAGGCGTTCGCGGACCGCGCCTACACCCCCGAGGGCACGCTCGTGCCGCGCCGTGAGCCCGGCTCCGTCGTCGAGGACACGGACACCGTCGTACGGCGGGCGCTCGCCTTCGCGGTGGACGGCTCGGTCGAGGCGGTGGACGGGACGACCGTCGCGGTCGCCGCCCGTTCCCTGTGCGTGCACGGCGACACCCCGGGCGCGGCCCGGACCGCGGCCCGGGTGCGGCAGGCGCTGGCGGACGCCGGGGTCGAGGTCGGGGCGTTCGCATGACGGCCGGTCCGCTCCTCACCGCTCGTCCCGCCGGACGCCACGCGCTCCTGGTGGAACTGCCCGACGCCGAGCGCACCTCCGCCTTCCACGCCGAACTGCTGCGGCGGCGCGCCGCCGGGACGCTGCCGCCGGTCGAGGAGATCGTGCCCGGCGCGACCACCGTTTTGCTGGACGGCGTGCCCGACCCCGACGCGCTCGCCCGCCGCCTCGCCGACTGGACGGTGGTCCCCGAGGCCGCCGACGACGGCGACGTGGTGGAGATCCCCGTCCGCTACGACGGCCCGGACCTGGCCGACGTGGCCGCGCTGTGGGGCGTCGCCCCGGGGGAGGCCGCCGCCCGCCACGCCGCCCTCACCTACCGCGTCGCGTTCTGCGGGTTCGCCCCCGGCTTCGGCTACCTCACCGGGCTCCCCCCGGAACTCCACGTACCCCGCCGCGCCACCCCGCGCACCCGCGTCCCGGCCGGCGCGGTCGCGCTCGCCGGCCCGTACAGCGCGGTCTACCCGCGTTCCACCCCGGGCGGCTGGCAACTGATCGGCACCATGCCCGACCCGGGTCCGCTGTGGGACCCGGCCCGGTCGAACGCGGCGCTGCTGACCCCCGGTACCCGGGTGCGCTTCGTTCCTGCGGACACCGACGGTGCCGGTTCCGGTGCTCCGGCAGCGGGAGGTGCGGCATGAACATGCCCGGTTCGTCGTGGTTGCTCGCGCAGTTCCCCGCGCCCCTTGAGGGGCGCGGGGAACAGCGCCGAGGTCCCGTTCCCGCGGGAGGCGCCGCATGACCAAGCTCACTGTCGTCCGTGCCGGGGCGCTCAGCACCGTCCAGGACGCGGGGCGGCGCGGACACGCCCACCTGGGGGTGCCGCGCTCCGGCGCCCTGGACGCGCCCGCGATGCGGCTCGCCAACCGGCTGCTCGGCAACGCGCCCGGCACAGCCGTCCTGGAGACCACCCTGACCGGCTGCGCCCTCAGACCCGACCGCGCCGTCACCGTCGTGGCCGGCGGCGCGCCCTGCCCGGTGACGGTCGACGGCCGTCCCGCGGCCTGGGGGGCGCCGGTGCGCGTACCGGCGGGCGCGGTCCTCGACGTGGGGACGGTGACCTCGGGCGTACGGTCCTACGTGGCCGTCGCCGGTGGCGTCGCCGTCGAACCGGTCCTCGGGAGCCGCTCCACGGACCTGCTCTCCGGACTGGGCCCGGCGCCCCTGCGCGACGGGGACGTCCTCCCGGTGGGCCCGCCCGGCCGCCGCCCGGCGCCGCCCGCCGCCGCCCCGTGGCCGGCCCCGCCCGCCGAACTGATCCTCCCCGTACGCCTCGGACCGCGCGCCGACTGGTTCGCCCCGTCGGCCCTGACCGCCCTCACCTCGGTCACCTACCGGGTCTCCCCGCACAGCAACCGCATCGGGCTGCGTACGGAGGGGCCGGCGCTGGAGCGGGCGTCCACGGAGGAACTGCCCAGCGAGGGCATGGTCCTCGGCGCCGTCCAGGTCCCGCCGGACGGACGCCCCGTGGTGTTCCTGCACGACCACCCGACGACCGGCGGCTACCCGGTCATCGCGGTCGTCGCGGAGCCCGCCCTCGCGGCGGCGGCCCAGGCGGCGGTCGGTACACCGCTGCGGTTCGTGCCGGGCCGGGGCCACCGGTCCGTTTGATGCGCGGGTGGTCCCGTGCCTACGGTGGCGGTCACGGTGCGGGACACCGCACCGCCCGAGCCCTCGGCGACCCGGCGGATCGGGCCCGACGCCGCACCGGAGCACACCCATGAAGATCCATCTCACCAGCGTCTTCGTCGACGACCAGAGCCGGGCCCTCGGCTTCTACACCGAACGGCTGGGCTTCGTCACCAAGCACGACATCCCGATGGGCGGCGACCGCTGGCTGACGGTGGTCTCGCCGGAGGATCCCGACGGCCCCGAACTGCTGCTGGAGCCCTCCGGACACCCCGCGGTGCGCCCGTACCGGACGGCCCTGGTCCAGGACGGCATCCCGGCGGCCTCCTTCGCCGTGGACGACGTGCGCGCGGAGTTCGAGCGGCTGCGCGGACTGGGGGTGCGCTTCACCCAGGAGCCGCAGGAGATGGGTCCGGTCACCACCGCCGTGCTGGACGACACCTGCGGCAACCTGATCCAGATCATGCACACCGCGTGAGACTCATCCGGCGGGCGCCGCGGCCCTGACCGCCGCCGCGGTGGCCGCGGGGTCGTAGCCCTCCGGTACCCCCTCGACCAGGACGATGTCCGACGGGATGTGCCGGGTGCGCAGCGGCGCGCTCTCCCGGTAGGCGGGCGAGTCCCACCAGGCGCGGGCCCGCTCGGCCGAGGGAAGGCGATCATCACGACCGCCCCGGGCCAACTGCCCTCCAGCGTCTCGCCGTCTCCCGTTCCTCCGCCCCGGACGCCCTGACCGTACGCAGGGCACCCAGGGCCCGTTCGAAGACCGCGCCCATGGCGCCCACCGCGGCCCGGCTCCGCGCGGTGGCCCGCGCGATCCGCGGCATCGTCACCGCCGGCACCAGGCAGGTGAGCGCGGTGACACCGGCGGTCACACCCGGCAGCGCGGGGTCGAGCAGGGCCGTCAGTACCGCCGCCCCGGCCGGGGTGACGACGGCGGTGGCGCCGGTGACCAGCGACCGGGCGATGATCTGCCGCAGCAGCGTCGTGTCCGAGGAGACCCGGGCGAGCAGATCACCGGGTTCCACGCGGTCGAGTTCGGCGAACCTCAGCCGCGGTACCCGGCCGGTGATCCGCCGCCGCGCGTCCCGCACCACGGACTCCGCGGCGTGGGCGAGGACGTACTGCCCGGCCGCCCGGAGACCGGTACCGAGTACGACCAGGAGCGAGAGCGCCGTGAGGGCACCGGTCACGGGCCGCCGGTCGCCGAGACCCTCGACCAGTTCCTCGGCCGCGAACGGCTGTGCCGGCAGGGCCGCCGTACCGGCGAGGCCGAGCAGCCCGCCGCAGCCGATCGGAGGCACCTGGCCACGGGCGTACCCCAGGAGGGCCCGGCCGGTCGCGCGCGGCGACAGGGCGGCGGTGACGGGGGCCGGCGGGGCGCCGGGGGAGCGGGCGCGCACGCCGCCGGGCCTCAGCGGCCGGCCGGGGCTCGGGCCCCGTCGACCCGGCGTCGTACGGCGGGCAGTACCTGGGTCACGAACCGCTCCAGGTGGTCCAGCACCTCCGGGGTCTCCTCCGCCGCCTCCACCTGGCACATCACGCGGGTGCAGCCGGAGACCGCGATGTGGTGCACGAGCCGCTCCACACAGGTGTCCGCCGGACCGACCGGATGGGTGGCGAGGATGCGGTCGGCCAGGGCCCGCACACGTCCCTCGGTGACGGGCGGCGGCACGGGCAGGGCGGGGTCGGCGAGGGGGCCGCGCCGCTGGCCCAGCGCGAGGATGAACCGGGCCCGGTCCCGCATCAGCCGCCCGGCCCGTTCGGCGGACCCGGTCACCCGGGCGAACACGGCGAACGCGTGCCCCCGTACGGGCTGCCGCCGGCCGCGGTCGCGGGTCCGCCGGGAGTGCAGCGCCACCAGCCGCGCCTTCGCCTCCGCGTCCTTCTCGAAGAACAGCAGCAGCGGGAGCCCGCGGTCGGCGGCCAGCTCGATCGACGCGGGGGAGCCGGCCGCCACGTACACCGGCGGGTGGGGCACGGTGTACGCGGTGGGCGTGGTCCGCAGCGAGGGCGGGAACGGCGCCGTCAGACCCGTGGTCACCTCGCCCCGCAACGCGGCGAGCAGCCGGTCAAGGGGCGGGGCGAGCCCCGCCCGCCAGGTACCGGCGCCGCCGCCCAGCACCTCGTACTCGACACCCGGGAGGCCGCGCCCCACCCCGAGGACGAACCGGCCGCCGGTCAGCCGGTCGAGCAGCAGTGTCTGTTCGGCCGTGTGCACGGGCGGGTGCAGCGGCAGCACGGTCACCGCCGTGCCGACGTGGACGCGTTCCGTCCGCCCCAGCAGGTAGGCCGCGAGGACCATCGCCGAGGGGTTCGCCACGGTGTCGACGAAGTGGTGCTCCGTCAGCCACACGTCGTCCAGGCCGAGCGCCTCCGCGCGCCGCGCGATCTCCACGGTCCTCAGGAGCACGTCACCGTGGGTCTGGCCCGGGTACCGGTCGGTGCTCAGCAGCACGCCGAACCGGATCTCCTGACGGTGCGTCACCTGTTCCTCCGGGGCTCGGCGGGCCGGTGGCCAGCCTAGGAACCGGCCGGTCCCGGGTGCCCGAGCGGGACGTCCCGGTGTGGTCCCGACTCCGTCCCGGTCCGTGGACAGCGGGCGGAGCCGCCCAGAAGACTGACGTGTCATGGACAAGGCGCGGCGCGGTGGCGGTGGCGCCGCGGAGGCCGCGCCGTCAGGATCCGGCGGGCCGCGGCGCCACCCGCGGGCGCGGCCAGGGCATGCCGTGCAGGCGCTCGATGTCGGAGTTGAAGCGCCGCAGGTAGCCGGCGAAGGCGTCGATGTCCTCCTCCGGCCAGTCGGCCAGGATGCGGTCCAGGCTGGCCACGAGGCCGCTGTGCTCCTCGTCCAGCCGCCGCTCGCCCTCCTCGGTGATGCGGAACTTGCGGGCCACGCCGCCCTCGGGGTCGGGGATGCGCTCGACGAGACCGGCGCGCATGGCGGCCGCCGTCTGCCGGTTGAGCGTGGAGGCGTCGAGCCCGAAGGCGTCGCCGAGCTGCCCGATCGACATCGGGCCCTGCATCCGGATGCGGCTCAGCATGATGTAGGCGCTGCGGTCCAGGACGCTGTCGTGCCGGCGCCCTTTGCCCTTGTGCAGATGCATATAGCGGCTCAGCAGCATCTGCTCGAACTCGACCCGCTCCGTAGCCCTGTCCGCCCTGTTCACGTGCCCTCTTTCCGCGCTGCGACCCCGTGCGACCCTCTCGCCTTCCATCATATGCAACCCGCACATCATGTGCTAGATACACAGTCTATGTATGATGCATAAGGCGCCTCGGTGGAGGCGCCGCACTCATCGATGTTCCCTAGGAGCTCCCCATGGACGGCCCTCAGTCGACCGCCCGTTCGGGCGGTGTCGTCGCGACACTCGCCCTGGCCGGCACCGTCGCCGCGGTCATGCAGACGCTGGTGACCCCGCTGATCGCGGAGATGCCGCAGATCCTCGACACCAGCGCCTCGAACGCGGCCTGGGTGGTCACCGTCACCCTGCTCGTCGCCGGGGTGTGCGTGCCGGTCTCCGGCCGGCTCGGCGACCTCATAGGCAAGCGGCGGATGCTGCTCATCTGCGCCGTGCCACTGGTGATCGGCTCCGTGGTGTGCGCGCTCTCCTCGTCCGTCGTGCCGATGATCGTCGGCCGCGGTCTGCAGGGCATGGGCATGGGCATGGTGCCGCTCGGCATCGCACTGCTGCGGGACGTCGTCCCGGCGGAGAAGCTCAGCGGCTCCATCGCCCTCGTCAGCGCCTCCATGGGCATCGGCGGCGCCATCGGCCTGCCGCTCGCCGCGGCCGTCGCCCAGTACGCCGACTGGCGCGTGCTGTTCTGGGGTTCGGCCGGCCTCGCCCTGCTGATCGGCCTGCTGATCTTCTTCGTCGTCCCGGACGTCCCGGCGGGCGCCAAGGGGCAGCGCTTCGACGCCCCCGGCGCCGTCGGGCTCGCCATCGGCCTGGTCTCCCTGCTCCTCGCCATCTCCAAGGGCGGCGACTGGGGCTGGGGTTCGGCCACCACCCTCGGCCTGTTCGCCGTGGCGGTCGTCGCGCTCGTCACGTGGGGCTTCTACGAGCTGCGCACCCGTGACCCGCTGGTCGACCTGCGCACCACCGCCCGCCCCCGGGTGCTGCTGACCAACGCCTCCTCGATCCTCATCGGCGTCGGCATGTACGCCTTCATGCTGATCGCGCCGCAGCTGCTGCAGTTCCCCGAGGCCACCGGCTACGGCCTCGGCCAGTCGATGCTGGCGGCCGGCCTGTACCTGGCGCCCGGCGGCATCATGATGATGATCATCTCCCCGCTCGGCGGCAAGCTCATCAACGCCCGCGGCCCCAAGTTCGCCCTGGTCCTCGGCGCGCTGGTGATAGCCGTCGGCTACGGCGTCGCCCTGCCGCTGATGGGCACCGCCTGGGGCCTGATGATCGCCGGTATCGTGATCAACAGCGGTGTCGCCCTCGCCTACGGGGCCATGCCCGCCCTCATCATGAGCGCGGTCCCGCTCTCCGAGACGGCGGCGGCCAACGGCTTCAACGCCCTGATGCGCTCGCTCGGCACCACCATCGGCTCGGCCGTCATCGGCGTCGTCCTGGCGCAGATGACCGTCACCATGGGCGGCTACACGCTCGCCTCCGAGGACGGCTTCCGCACCGGTCTGCTGATCGGCAGCGGCGTCGCGCTCGTCTCCGCCGCGGTGGCCTGCCTGATCCCCGCCCTGCGCACGGACCCCGGCGCGGCCGCGAGCGAGGGCGCTCCGGCGGAGAAGGCACAGAGCCGCGCCTGACGACCGGATCGGTGCCGGCGCCCGGTCGACCTGATCGGGTGCCGGCGCCCGGTCCGCACCGGGCGCCGGCACCCGCGGCGAGCAAGATCCCGCCAATTTAAGTCATGTGCTTGATTTGCTTCACGTGACCGTGTTTCGCTGCTGCGGACGCTTCTCCCCCCACCTCCAGGAAGCCCCCATGAAGATCACTGTCGATGAAGAGAAGTGCTGCGGCGCCGGTCAGTGCGTACTGATCGCCCCCGAGGTCTTCGACCAGCGCGACGAGGACGGCATCGTCGTCCTGCTGGACGCCGAGCCGCCCGCGGTCCACCACGACGCGGCCCGCGAGTCCGCCGGCGTCTGCCCGGCCGCCGCCATCCACCTGGACGAGGACGCGTGAACCCTCCCGGCCACATACTCGTCGCCGGCGCCTCGGCCGCCGGACTCGGCACCGCCGAGGCGCTGCGCCGCAAGGGCTACGAGGGCCGCCTCACCCTCGTCGGCGAGGAACCCGAACCGCCCTACGACCGGCCGCCGCTGTCCAAGCAGGTGCTCTCCGGCGCGTGGGAGCCCGACCGGGCGCGACTGCGCACGGCGGAGGCGCTGGACGCGCTCGACGCCACGTTCCTGCTGGGTGACCCCGCCGTCGCCCTGGACGTCGCCGCGCGCGGCGTCCGCACCGCCTCCGGCCGGACGGTGACGGCCGACGCGGTGGTCGTGGCCACCGGCGCCGCACCCCGCCGGCTGCCGGGCCAGGACGGGCTGCGCGGCGTCCACGTCGTCCGCACCGTCGGCGACGCGATGGCCCTGCGCGCCGCGCTGACCGGCGCCCGGCGGGCCGTCGTGATCGGCGACGGGGTGCTCGGCGCGGAGACCGCCGCGACCGCCCGCCTCATGGGACCGGACGTCGTCCTGGCCGGCCCGCAGCCCGCGCCGATGACCGCGCAGCTCGGCCCGCTCGCCGCCGGACGGCTCGCCGCGCTCCACACCCGCCACGGCGTGCGCCTGCGCACCGGCGTCCTGCTGGACGCCCTGCTCTCCCGCGACGGCGAGGTCACGGGCGTGCGGCTCAGCGACGGCGAGGAACACCCGGCCGACGTGGTCGTGGCCGCCGTCGGCTGCGCGCCGGGTACGGCATGGCTCGCCGGCAGCGGCCTCACGCTGGACGACGGCGTCGTCTGCGACGCGTACTGCCGCGCCGCGGAGGGGATCTGGGCCGTCGGTGACGTGGCCCGCTGGCACCACCTCGGTCTCGGCCGGACGCTGCGGCTGGAGAACCGCACCAACGCCGGCGAACAGGCTCTGGCCGTCGCCGGGAACATCCTCGGCGACGAGCGGCCCTACCTGCCGGTGCCCTACTTCTGGACCGACCAGTACGACGTCAAGATCCAGGTGTACGGGCTGCCGTCGGCCGACGCCCGCGCCGAGGCCGTCGAGGGCGACCCCGCCGAAGGGCGCTTCGTGGTCCGGTACGACGGAGCACGCGGACCGGTCGGCGTCCTCGGCTGGGGGATGCCCCGGCAGACGCGGCTCCACCGGGCGAGCCTCGTCGACCACTACACGCGTCCGCTGGAGCCGACCGCGACCTGAACGGGGCGCTGCCGCCCGGAGCCCTGCCGCAACCGGCCGACCCGCCCCGGGACCGGCGGAGCGTCGGCCCCGGGACCGGCGGAGCGCCACCACCCTCGTGGCGGGCCCCGCCTTACTGACGCCCACCCCCTCGACCGACCCGCCCCCACACCGGAAGAGACCCCCATGACGACCACCCCCGGCACCGCCCACCCCGTCGCGGACGTGCCCGAGTTCCCGGCGCCGCGCTCCTCCGCCTGCCCCTTCGACCCGTCGCCCGGGATGCGGGCGCTGAGCGATCACGGGCCCGTCACCCGCGTACGGTCCTGGGGCGGCAGCACCCCCTGGGCCGTCACCGGGCACGCCGAGCAGAAGGCCCTGCTGTCCGACCCCCGCCTCAGCGTCGACTTCTCCCTCCCCGGGTTCCCCAGCCCCGTCGACCCCCGGCACAGCCACGCGGGCGGCTCGCCCGACCTCAGCTTCGTCGGCATGGACGACCCCGAGCACGCCCGGCTGCGCCGCATGATCAGCGGCACCTTCACCATCAAACGGGTCGAGGCGATGCGCCCCGCCGTCCAGCGGATGACCGACACCTTCATCGACGCGATGCTGGCCGGGCCCCGGCCCGCCGACCTCGTCCAGGACCTGGCGCTGCCGCTGCCGTCGCTGGTCATCTCCGAACTCCTCGGCGTCCCCTACGACGACCACGCGTTCTTCCAGACCAACAGCAAGACCCTCGTCTCCGCCCTGGCGACCGGCGAGGAGCGCCACGCCGCGCACACCGCGCTCTCCTCGTACCTCGACGACCTGCTGGGCCAGAAGACCGCCGCACCCGGCGACGACCTGCTCTCCTCGCTCGGACAGCGCGTCGCGGCCGGTGAGCTGAGCCGCCGGGAGGCCGCCACCATGGGCGTCCTGCTGCTGCTCGGCGGTCACGAGACCACCGCCAACATGATCAGTCTGGGTACGCTGCTGCTGCTCCAGCACCCGGAGCAGCTCGCCGCCGTCCGCGACACCGACGACCCGCGTGTCGTCGCCGACGCCGTCGAGGAACTCCTGCGCTACCTCAGCATCGTCCACCTCGGGCGGCGCCGTACCGCGGTCGAGGACATCGAGATCGCCGGAGTCACCATCGCCGCCGGTGAGGGCGTCATCCTCCTCGGCGAGCTGGCCAACCGAGACCCCCTCGTCTTCGAGGAGCCCGACCGGCTCGACATCACCCGCAACGCCCGCCGCCACCAGGCGTTCGGCGTCGGCACCCACCACTGCGTCGGCCAGCCGCTGGCCCGGCTCGAACTCCAGGTGCTCTACCCGACCCTCTTCCGCCGCGTCCCCACCCTCCGCGCGGCGGTCCCCCTGGAGGACGTGCGCTTCAAACACGACGCGGTGATATACGGGTTGCACGCCCTGCCCGTCACCTGGTGAGAGGCGGGGGGACGGGTCCCCCGCGAGGCGGCCGGCGCCGGCTCTCCGGGACGGACGGGTAGTTCACCGACGCCCCGTACCGGGCATCCACTCCAGGACCTCCGGCCTCCGCCCCACCACCGAGGAGACCCGCAGATGATCCGCACCGGCCAGCAGTACCTCGACTCCCTCTCTCCCGACCGGCAGATCTGGATCGACGGCGCACGCGTGCGGGACGTCACCGTGCACCCGCAGTTCGCGCCCGTCGTCGCGCTGCGCGCCCGTATCCACGACCTCGCGCACGAGGCCGCCACCCGGGACGTCATGACGTACACCGACCCGGAGACGGGCGAGCGCCACGCCGTCGCGAACAAACCACCGGTCGGCCCGCAGGACTGGCACGACAAGGGGGCCGCCGTCGACGCCGTCCTCGACGCGGCGCGCGGTGTCGTCACCCGCGTCGGGGACGAGACGGTCGGCGAGATGTGGTCGCTGCTCGACTGCCTCGGCCGGCTGGACGACCTGGACCCGCGGTTCACCGACAACATCCGGCGCCACCTCGCCCGTACCGTCACCGACGACCTGTTCCACGTCTCGGCCAACACCGACGTCAAGGGCGACCGTTCCAAACGCCCGCAGGACCAGGACCCCGACCTGGTGCTGCGCGTGGTCCGCGAGACGGACAGCGGCGTCGTCGTGCGCGGCGCCAAGTACGAGACGGCCGCCGCCTACGCCGACCAGGCGTTCACCAAGCCGACCGTCGCCGACTGGGGCGGCGCCGAACGCTCCGACCACGCCGTGGGGTTCGTCGTCGACATGAACGCCCCGGGGCTGAAGTTCATCTGCCGCACCGGGTTCGCGGGCCGCGCCGCGGCCGAGGACTACCCGCTCTCCCACCGCGTGGACGAGATCGACACCCTGGTCGTCTTCGACGACGTGCACATTCCCTGGGAGGACGTCCTCTACTACCGGCACACCGAGGCCGCCGACCTCGTCCGCTCCACCCTGCACCGCTACTCGGCGCTGCCCTTCACCTACCGCAACCTGCGCCTGGCGGACCTCATGATCGGCGCCGCGCTCTGGAACGTGAAACAGACCGGACTCGAACACCGGCCGGCGGTGCAGGAGAAACTCGCCCGACTGGCCTGCTACCGCGAGGGCATCCACGCCCACCTCACCGCCGCGATCGCGCTGGGCACCGAGTCACCCGGCGGCCTGTTCATGCCGCAACAGTCGCTGCTGTACAGCGGGCGGGTGCTGGCCGGTGCCCAACTGCCGCAGATGATGCACCTCGCGCGTGAGCTGTGCGGCGGGCAGATCTGCCTCACCCCGGACGCGGCGGCCTTCGACGACCCCGACATCGGCGGTTGGCTGGACAAGTACTACACGGTCAACGACAGCTGGGTGGCCGACGACCGGCGCAAGCTGCTGGCGTTCGCCCGCGACCTGCTCAACTCCGACCACGCCGGGCACCGGCTCACCTTCCAGCTCTTCGCCCAGTCACCGCCCTTCGCGCAACTCGGCGCCGTCTACCGCAGCTTCGACTGGGACGGCCCGCTGGACCTGGTCCGTGACGCGGCCGGACTCTCCGACCGCGTCCTCGGGGAGAAGAGGGAGTGACCCGGCTCGGTCAGCCGCTCCACACCGACCAGGGCGCCGCCCCGTAGACGGCGATCAGCACACCCAGCACCACGAGATCCGCGACGCCCAGCGCCAGGCCGAGCCGGGCCCGGAAGCGGCGCGGGGTGCCGCGGCGGAGCGCGATGACGGCCAGGACGATGGCCATCGGGCCGAGGACCACGTTGAGGACGAGGAGGCCGACCAGCCCGAGGACGAAGGACGCGACCGCCATGCCCTCGGTGTCCCGGCGGCCCGTCGCACGGGCGGGAGGCGCGGTGAGCCGCATGTCAGGCCCTCCCCGCGGACGAACGGCGCCTGCGCTCCCGGGCCGTGAAGACCAGGAGCCAGACGAGGACGACCGCGCCGAGGACGACGGTGACGGGCCAGGGCAGATAGGCGGCCGCTCCCAGGAGGGTGCCGAGCAGCAGCAGGGCGATGACCAAGAAGAGCATGCCGACGGGGGTACCCGCCTGCGCCGTCTTCACGCGGCCGGGCCGCCGGGGTGCGACAGACCCCGGCGGCCCGGCGGTACGCGTCCGCCGCTACGCGGAGGGGACGACCGTCAGGTCGTCGAACTCCGAGGCGGTGTAGGAGCCGAGGCCCAGACCGACCTGCCCGTGGTCGTACGTGGTGTCGGTGACCCGGGCCACCACGGAGCCGTCGATCCGGGCCGTGACCGTGTCACCGGAGAAGCCGAGCGACAGCCGGTGCCAGGTCCCGGCCCCGGCACGGGCGCCGTCCAGGGTGCCGCTCGCCAGGACCCGGGTGGATTTGTCCGGGGCGAGCACCCGCACCGCCCAGGCCCCGTCGTCCGCCAGGTCCAGGTAGTAGCCCTGCCAGGCGTTGACGCGTCCGGTGCCGACGTTGTTGAGCTGGTTCACCACCCGTCCGAGGAGCGACGCCGTGCCGGAGCTGTCGAGGCGCGTCTTCGCGGACACGGTGTAGTCGGTCCACCTCAGGTCCCCGGCGAGGGTGAGCGGACTCGCCACCCGCGACCACTTCTCCGGCTCGGTCGTCACGACCTGCCGCAGACACGTGCCGCTGCCCCGGCTGCCCGCCGCCGCACCGTGCCCGGGGGAGCAGCGGGCCGCCTCGAACGCGCCCTCCATGTCGGAGAGGTACCGGGGCGTGTCCGTCGCCCGGTAGGACTCGAAGCCCTCGCGGTAGGGGAGCGCCATGGTGCGGGAGGCGGGCGCCTTCGCCGCTGCCTCGCCCTTGCCGCCCGCCACGGTCGTCAGGGTGGTGACGGTGCCCGGCTCCAGGGTCACCCGGTGACCGCCCGCCGCGTCCGCGCGGACGTCGGCGCCGCGCACGAACCAGTCGGCGGGGTCGGCCGACTCCAGCGTGGTCGACCAGCGGTGCAGCGCGCCGCCCGGCAGCCCGCCGCCGGGGGTGACGTCGACGGTCTGCGGGGCGGTCGCGCCGGTCGTCTCGAACACCGTCGTGTACTGCGGACGCTTCCCCGGGGAGCGCAGGGTGACGTACGTGCCGCCGCCGTCGAGGTAGCCGCTCGCGGAGTCGATGTACCGCCAGCCCGGCCGGGTGAACTGCGCGGTCTGCGCGACGGTCCACAGGGTCGGGCCCAGCTCGTAGTCACCGCTCCACGGCTCGTTGGACCGCAGCAGACCGCTGCCCTGCATCTGCACGGTCGGGTACCAGGCGTACACGGCCGGCCAGTTGACGAAGGCGGTGATGCGGGAGTCCACGTACTCGTGGTTCATCTCCGCCGCGAGCCGGGTGGCGCCGGTCAGGTAGTTGTTCCAGCCCGACTCGCTGGCGAACAGCGGCTTGTCCAGGTCGAGGGCCTCCTGCGAGCTGGAACAGTGCACGGCGGAACACGGGTAGTGGATGCCGACGACATCGGTGGCCGCGTCGAAGGCGGCGTCCTCCTTCATGTCGGTGGCCACGTCCCACCCGGCGTTGTCGGCGGCCACCACCTTGACGTCGCCGTACCCGTGCGCGACGAGGGCCCGCTTCAGGTCGCCGTACCAGGCGGCGTCCCAGCCCTTCTCGTTCCAGCCGCCCAGGTAGTCGATGTCCAGGCCGTGCCGCTCGGCGCAGCCCAGCCACTCCATCAGGTAGGCAACGTTGTCGGCGGACCAGAAGCCGCCCTCGAACCAGCCGGGCGCTCCCCAGGCGAGGCCGTAGAAGTCGATCGCCGGATTGCGCTTCTTCGCCTCCTCCATGAGCCACCACTCGTAGCCCCGGTCGCAGTCGACCTTGTCCGGGGTGCGCATGTGGCTCGGCTCGGCGCCGTTGCTGGAGTTGGTGTCCGCGCCGATCTCCACCTTCAGCAGGTGCAGCGACGCGCCGTAGCCCGGTTCGAAGAGGTAGTCGAGGATCTGCCGGCGCTGCGGTTCGGGGTAGTCGACGAGCAGGCGTGACGTGCCGCCGCCACCGCTGATGGCACCGACGCCGTCGAAGACGCGCCCGGTGCCGGCGCCGTCCACGGCGATGCGCTGGACGCCGGTGGCGGTACCGGCGTGCGCGGCGGACGGCACGACGGCGGCGAGACAGGACAGCAGCAGGGCGCACAGGGCCCGCGCGACGCGGCTCACAGCTCGACCCCGGTGTGGCCGGCCGGTACCTTCCGGCCGCGTGACCGGCCGTTCGGGAGGAACACCTCGATGCGTGCCGGTCCGTCGGCGTGGACGTCGAAGGAGGCACCCGAGTCGCGGAGCACGAAACCGCGGACCGCGACGCGCGCGCCGGTCGCCCGGAACACGGTCCGCCCGTCGCGCACGAGCGTGGTCCGGCGCGGCCCCGCGGAGACGCTGTAGGTGTGCCCGCGCAGGACAACGTTGTCGACGGTGTTGGCGCCGGGCAGCGACAGCGAGCCGAACAGGAGCGCCGCGGGGTCGCCGTCCCACGGGTTGTCGGAGAGCAGCTCGTGCAGGCCCTGCACGGCCATCGCGTTGGACCAGGAGTAGGTGCGCCAGGCCGTGTCGACGGCGGAGGACATGATCCGCTGCCCCGGCTCGGGGTCGAAGGACTCCGGGAACCAGCCCTCGCTGTCCCAGGCGTGCAGGTACATGGCGGTGCTGCGGGCGGCGAACGCACCGGCGGCCTCGTCGAACCCGTACCGCTTGACACCGTCGTACACGGTGAAGTTCATCGGCGGCCACGCCGCGCCCTTCCACTGCTCGGGCGCCGAACCGTCGCCGTACCGCTCGAAGAACCTGAAGTGCTCCGACTCGGGGTGGACGGTACCGCCGGTGCAGTAGGACGGGTCGTTGCGGGCGACGCTCGGGATGACGTACTCGCCCCAGAACTCGTCCTCGTTCAGCAGGTGTTCCTCCACCAGGATCCGGGCGCGCTCGCGGGTGGCGAGGCCCGCGAAGAGCGGGTAGAAGACGGTCGGGGTGACCGTCTCGTTCCAGGTGCCGTCCAGGTAGCGGCTCAGGTACAGGCCCTTCTCCGCGTGCCACAGGCGGGCGTTGAGCAGCCGCTTCACCGTCGCGTGCTGCGCCGCGAACCGCTCCGCGTCCGCGCGGCGGCCCAGCACCCGGGCCATCTTCGCGAGGATCTCGGAGAGCAGCGCGTAGTACGAGTTGAGCGCCACGTCGGTCAGATCGGTGTTGTCCCGGGCGTCACCGCTGCCGCCCTGCTTGGCGATCCGGTGGTAGTCGGCGTACACGGGGCTGTCGTCCAGGCCCAGGTGGTTGCCCCGGCCGCCGACCCGGTCGCCGAAGTAGGGCGTCTCCAGCAGGCCGTCCCTGTCGGTGTCCCACTCGGGCAGCAGGTCGTGGAAGGTGACCAGCGCCGGGTACGCCCGCTCGAGGACCGTGCGGTCGCCGAGCTTGGTGTACAGCCGCCACACCGCGTACGCGTGCATGGGACCGGCGTTCTGCTGGTCGTAGCGCGGCCCCGTCAGCTCCACCTGGTTGGGCGGCGCGGGGGCCTCGAAGACGTCCGTCTCGTGCTGGACGGCGAGCGGGTGGCTGACCAGCGCGGCCTCGACGCAGTCGAAGGCGGAGTCCCAGCCGGTGAACAGCCCGCCCCCGCCGCCCCAGCCCCACATGACGAAGTTGCGGTGGCGGTCCTTGTCGTAGTTGGTGTTGAGGGACAGCGCGTCGCGTACGGCGTCCGCCGCCCGGCCGACCGGCCCGGTCCCGGTGAGGCCGCGCTCGCGTACCCGTGCCCCGGCGGCGGCGAGCAGCCGCTCGACGTCGTGCGCCTCCGGGGTGCCGTCGTGCGGCGGTTCGTCGGAGACGCGGGCGGCGAACGTGAGCGTCTGGTTCCTGCCGAGCCGGTAGACGAGCCCGGCGACCGCGTCGCCGGGTGTGCCGGTGCCGCCCGTCACGGCGGCGGTCAGGTCGGCCACCGAGGCCCAGCAGCCGGCGCTGTCGGCGGGTTCGGTGGGGGAGAGGCGGACCCGACCGGTGCGGCCGGTGTCGACCAGCCCGGCCGCGCTGCCGGTCGCGTCCTGGCCGTCGAGCGCGAAGGCGGCCTTCTCGCCCCAGGGCGTGCCGAGTTCGAGGACGACGGTGGTGTCGTCGTCGAGCGCGGTGACGGCCCCCACCAGCCCGGCGCCGTCGGCCGTGCGGGCGTAGCGGACGCGTATCGTGCGTTTCTGCTCCTGTGCCTGCGCGTACTTCTGCTCCAGCTGTGGCAGCTTCGCGGTGGCGTCGGCGACGGCGCTCTGCGACCACCGGTCCGGGTGCGCGATCACCTCGCGCAGGGCGTCCAGGTGCGCGGGCATGACGGTGCGGTCGTCGGTGCTGACCCGCACCTCCTTGTACGCGCCGTCCGGTGTCATGGGGCCGATGCGCCAGAGGTGGTTGGTCATCTTCTCCCGGACCAGCTTGCCCTGACCGGTGAGCAGGCCGACGCGGAGCGCGAACCGGGACTCGCCCTCCCCGACGAACAGGGCGCCGGTCCAGTCCTGTTCCCGGACGCCCGGCATGGCGAACGGGCGTCTGTGGGTGGGGTAGGGGAGGGCCGCCTCCTGGGGTCCGGACCGGTCGGCGGCTGCGGCTGCGGCGCCGTTCGCGGCGGGGGCGGCGGTGGCGGTGCCCGGGGTGAGGGCGAGCGCCTGGCCCGCGACGCCGGTCGCGCCGACGGCGGCGATGAAGTGGCGTCTGGGCATACGGGGGTGCGTCACGTGGTGGTGCCCTTCTTCACGAGTTCACGAAACGGTGCGGGTCGTCGTGCGTGTGCGGGCGCGGTGACCACCGAGAGCACGGGTTCGAGATTTCGAACCACAATCGGTATGTCGGTCACCGGTCAGATGCGAGTATGGACGACCCCACCGGGCTGTCAAGGCTTGTGGATCAACCAGGAGCCGATCGCGACGCCGTCGCTCAGGCCCGGACCAGCCGCCCCAGCGCCAGGCGGGCCAGGGGCGCGTACGCCGCGAGGACCGGTGCCGGGCCCCGCAGCCGCAGCCGGGTCTCCGTACCGGTCCCCGTTCCCGCCTCCGCGCCGGTCCTCCCGCCGTCGGTGTGCGGCAGGACGTCATGGGTCAGCCGCATCCGCAGCGGCCCGCACCGCACCCGCCACGTCCAGGAGCGGCGCTCCTCGTCGACGGAGTCGATGACGAAACGCGCGCGGACACCGAGCGGGCCGCGGACCGTGCCCCGCGCTCCCGGCGCGATCCGGTCGCCCGGCGTCTCCACACCGAGGATGTACGGGGACCAGCCGGGCCAGAGGCCGAAGCGCAGGTAGCGGCACCACGCCGTGTCGGGAGAGGCCGGGCCGATCGCCCGCAGGTTCAGCTCCGCCGCCATCAGGCGTTCCAGGCCGGTCATGTCCTTCAGGATCGCCGCGCCGCCCCCGGGCCGCACCTCGGGACGGCCCCACCGACCGCACCGGCGCGGCCGTCACCACCCCGCGGCGGCGGCCACGACGTGCCGTACCTGCCGGACACCGCGCACGACACGCCTACCTTGGGCGGCGCCGCCCGTCTCCCCGGTCCGCCGCGATCGCCCCGGGCACCCGCAGCAGCGCGTCGAAGCCGTCGGCGGGCAGGTGCAGATCGACGTACGGCAACGCGGCGGCCAGCGCCGCCGTACGCGGCGCGAACCCCGGGGCGGCGGCCCGCGGATTGAGCCAGACCACCCGGTGCGCACGGCGCCGCAGCCGGGCCATGACCGCGGCGAGCCGCTCCGGTGGGTCCGCGTCCCAGCCGTCCGAGCAGACGAGGACCACCGCGCCCCGCACGGCGCCCCCGTGGTGCGAGGCGAGCAGCTCACCCAGGCAGTGGGCGATGCGGGTACCGCCGAACCGGTCGCCGACCCGCCGCGTCGCCGCGTCCACGGCAGCCTGGGCCGAACGGTCCGCCAGCACCGGCGTGAGCCGGGTCAGGGACGTGGCGAACGCGAACACCTCGGTGTCCGCCGCCCGGAGCGCGAACGCCCGCGCCAGGTGCAGGAGAGCCACCGCGTGCGGCTGCATGGAACGGCTCACGTCGCACACGAGGACCACCCGGCGCGGACGGCGCACGGGCGCGGTACGCACCAGCCGCACCGGTTCCCAGCCGGTGCGGCGCGCCCGGCGCACGGTCTCCCGCAGCGCGACCCGCGCCCCGCCCGGCCGCACCGCGAACCTCCGGGTCCGGCGGGCAGGCCACTGGCGCGACGCGTCCTCCAGCCGGCGGCCGAGCAGCGCGGCCTCCCGCGCGCCGAGCCCGCCGAACGGCGTGTCCACCGGCCCCGCGCGGGTGCTCGGCAGCCGCAGCGGCACGGTGAGCGTGGCGTCGTCGG
>NZ_JAVRHI010000154.1:0-54080 GCF_034105845.1 Streptomyces sp. CRN 30
GCGCGGGCGGGCGCAGCTGGAGGCGGAGGTGCTCGCCGCGGTCGGGCGGGCCGACGGCGCCGTGCAGGGGGTGACGGCGGCGCGCGGGGTGCGGCGGCGGGAGCTGTTCCGTACGGCGGCCGCCGACATCGTCGCGTCCTACGGCACGGAGACGCAGCCGGTCGTCGCCGATCCCGGAGCGCTGGTGGAGCGGGTGGGCGCGGCGGTGTCCGACCTGACGGCGGCGACGCTGGCGGGGACGCTCAGGGCCGTGGTGCGGGAGGGGTGGGGCGATGAGCTGCCCACCCGGTTCGCCGTCATCGGGATGGGGCGGTTCGGGGGGCACGAGCTGGGTTACGGCTCCGATGCCGATGTTCTCTTCGTGCACGAGGCGCGGGACGGGGTCGGGGAGCGGGAGGCCGGGGAGGCCGCGAACCGGGTCGTCGCCGAGATGCGGCGGCTGCTTCAGGTGCCGAGCGCCGATCCGCCGCTTCTCGTGGACGCGGATCTGCGGCCGGAAGGGAAGTCCGGGCCGCTGGTACGGACGTTCAAGTCGTACGAGGCGTACTACCGGCGGTGGTCGCTCGGGTGGGAGTCGCAGGCTCTGCTGCGGGCGGAGTTCGTGGCGGGGGACGAGGAGCTGGGGCGGCGGTTCCTGGAACTGGTCGATCCGCTGCGGTACCCGGCGGCCGGGCTGGGGGACGACGCGGTGCGGGAGATCCGGCGGCTGAAGGCGCGGATGGAGTCGGAGCGGCTGCCTCGCGGGGCCGACCCGAAGCTCCATGTGAAACTCGGGCCGGGCGGGCTGTCGGACGTGGAGTGGACCGTGCAGTTGGCGCAGTTGCGGCACGGGCACGAGGTCGCGGGTCTGCGGACCACGCGGACGCGGGAGGCGCTGGCGGCGGCGCTCGGGGCGGAGCTGGTCTCCGAGGAGGAGGCCGCGATCCTGGACGAGGCGTGGGTGCTGGCGACGCGTGTGCGGAACGCGGTGATGCTGGTGCGGGGGCGGGCCGGCGACACGTTCCCGAGCGAGAGCCGGGAGCTGGCGGCGGTGGGCCGCTACCTGGGCTTCGGCGACGGGCACGCGGGCGACATGCTGGACGCGTACCGGCGGACCGCGCGGCGGGCGCGCGGGGTGGTGGAGGACCGGTTCTACGGCGACTGACGCCGGGTTCGCACGCACGGTGGGTGAGTGGGTGGGTCGGGGGCGCGGGGGTGTGGCGAGGTCGTCGCGGGTCGGGCGGGCATCGTCGGCCTGTGGGGCGCCCCCCGTTGCGACCAGCTAAGCGACGACCTGCGCCACACCCCCGCACCCCCTTCCGCCGTCGAGCGCCCGCGGGACAGTGCCCCGAAGGGGCGCGGGGAACTGCGCGACCAGCCACGACGCACCCGCGGACGAACTGCGTCACCCTCCGACGGTACGGTCGGGCACGACCGGCTCACGCGGCAGCGCGTACGGTGTCCTCCCGTGCCAGACGGACGCGACCACGTAGCCGAACGCCAGGCACAGCACGCCGCCCACCGCGTCCAGCCAGAAGTGGTTGGCCGTCGCCACGATGACCACCAGCGTGGCGGCTGGATAAAGCAACCCCAGTAGACGTGCCCACGGCACGGAGGCCAGCGCCCAGATCGTCACCCCGCACCACACCGACCACCCGATGTGCATCGACGGCATCGCCGCGTACTGGTTGGACATGTTCTTCAGGTCGCCGGACGCCATCGAGCCCCACGTCTCGTGGACCATCACCGTGTCGATGAAGCCGCCGTTCGTCATCAGGCGGGGCGGTGCGAGGGGGTACAGGTAGTAGCCGGCCAGGGCCACGCCCGTGGTGGCGAAGAGGACGAGACGGGTCGCCGCGTAGCGGCCGGGATGGCTGCGGTAGAGCCAGACGAGGACGCCCAGCGTCACCACGAAGTGCAGCGTGGCGTAGTAGTAGTTCATGCCGACGATCAGCCAAGTCACGGAATCCACCGCGTGGTTGACCGACTTCTCGACGGCGACGCCGAGATCCTGCTCCAACTGCCAGATCCAGTCCGCGTTGCGCAGTGCCTGCCCGCGCTGCTCCGGTACCGCGTTGCGGACCAGCGAGTACGTCCAGTAACTGACCGCGATGAGGAGGATCTCGAACCACAGCCGGGGGCGGCGGGGGGTGCGCAGACGGCGCAGGAGACCCGGCCGGGGCGGTGCCGTGACGAGGTGCGGAGCGGCGTCCTCGCGGCCCTCCGTCGTCGTCACGGTCGTGTCACCCATAGGACAAGAGTCTGCCAGAAAAGCCCTTGTCGCCCGGTCATCCCCCCGTCGGGTTCTGGACGCACGTTCTAAGCCTTGAGGAGGACTCAGGGGCGCTTGCGGTCTCCGGGTGCGGAGGCCGTCGAGCCGCGTACGACCAGCTCCGGCATGAAGACGAACTCGCTGTGCGGGGCAGGGGTGCCGCCGATCTCCTCCAGGAGCGTGCGCACCGCGGCCTGGCCCATCGCCGGGACCGGTTTGCGGATCGTGGTGAGGGGCGGGTCGGTGAAAGCGATCAGCGGGGAGTCGTCGAAGCCGACGACGGAGATGTCCTTCGGGACGTCGAGGCCGCGCTGGCGGGCCGCGCGTATCGCGCCGAGCGCCATCATGTCGCTGGCGCAGACCACCGCCGTGCACTTCCGCTCGATGAGCGCGAGGGCCGCGGCCTGGCCGCCCTCCAGGGTGTAGAGGGAGTGCTGGACCAGGTCGGACTCGGCGGTGGCGGCCGGGAGCCCCAGTTGCTCCTGTACGGCCTTGGCGAACCCCTCGATCTTGCGCTGCACCGGCACGAAGCGCTTCGGGCCGACGGCCAGGCCGATGCGGCTGTGGCCGAGGGAGGCGAGGTGGGTGACGGCCAGGCTCATCGCGGCGCGGTCGTCGGGGGAGATGAAGGGTGCCTGGACCTTGGGGGAGAAGCCGTCGACCAGGACGAAGGGGACGCCCTGGGCGCGCAGTCGCTCATAGCGCTGCATGTCGGCCGTGGTGTCGGCGTGCAGCCCCGAGACGTAGATGATGCCGGCGACACCGCGGTCGACCAGCATCTCGGTGAGTTCGTCCTCGGTGGAGCCGCCGGGGGTCTGGGTGGCGAGGACCGGGGTGTACCCCTGGCGGGTCAGCGCCTGCCCGATGACCTGGGCGAGCGCCGGAAAGATCGGGTTCTCCAGCTCCGGGGTGATCAGGCCCACCAGGCCCTCGCTGCGCTGGCGTAGGCGTACCGGACGCTCGTAGCCGAGGACGTCCAGCGCGGCCAGTACGGACTGGCGGGTGGTGGCCGCGACGCCCGGC
This sequence comes from Streptomyces sp. CRN 30, assembly GCF_034105845.1. Lineage (NCBI taxonomy): Bacteria > Bacillati > Actinomycetota > Actinomycetes > Kitasatosporales > Streptomycetaceae > Streptomyces > Streptomyces sp. CRN 30. Next base: position 3,275 of record NZ_JAVRHI010000154.1, read on the forward strand.
TTCCCGTTCAGGACGCGGCTGACGGTTGCTTCGCTCACGCCCGCCTGGGCAGCGATGTCGGCAAGGCGTGTGGTCACAGGGGTGGACTGTACCCGCCTGATCCGGGCCCTGGAACGGCCCGTTGCGGGCTGCTGCGTCATGGTGGTCCCCCGTGTCGTGGTCGACGCTGAAACGTTCGGCAAGTACTTGCAGAGTCTTGCACAAGTGGTCGAAGAGCTGGTGTGGAGCCGGAAAGTCCCGGTCGATAGTGGTCTCACGGTGGTGGAGAGCCGGTCACGGGGCGGTAACTGTCCGCGCGTCTTGCACTTTTTTTCTGCAAGGTCTTTCGAAACGCTTTCATCGCTGTTACGTTCTCGTCGCCCGGCGGCCGCGATGGCGCAGTCGGCAAGTCGACAGGAGCGGCGGACGGGACCGCCCCTGCGCTTACGGGCTTTCACCCTCAAGGAGAACTCATGCGGCGTGGCATAGCGGCCACCGCGCTGGTGGCGTCCCTCGCCCTCGCGGCGACGGCCTGCGGCGGGAGCGACAGCGGCGACTCGGCCGACGGGCCGGTGACCATCACCTACTGGGACACCTCCAACGCGACCAATGAGGCGCCGGCGTACAAGGCCCTGGTCAAGGAGTTCGAGGCGGCCAACAAGGACATCAAGGTCAACTTCGTCAACGTCCCCTTCGACCAGGCGCAGAACAAGTTCGACACCGCCGCCGGCAGCAAGGGCGCCCCCGACGTGCTGCGCGCCGAGGTCGGCTGGACGCCCGCCTTCGCCAAGAAGGGCTTCTTCCTGCCGCTGGACGGCACCGAGGCCCTCGCCGACGAGGACAAGTTCGAGAGCAACCTGATCGAGCAGGCGAAGTACGAGGGCAAGACCTACGGCGTTCCGCTGGTCACCGACACTCTTGCTCTCGTCTACAACAAGGAGCTGTTCGAGAAGGCCGGCGTCGAGGCGCCCAAGACCTGGGACGACCTGAAGAAGGCCGCCGCCACGATCAAGGCGAAGACCGGCGTCGACGGCTACCTCGGCTCCACCGCCGGCTACTACAGCATGCCGTTCCTCTTCGGTGAGGGCACCGACACGGTCGACGCCGAGGGGAAGAAGATCACCATCGCCTCCGCGGAGGCCAAGAAGGCCTACAGCACCTGGCTCGGGCTGTTCGACGGCAAGGGGCTCGGCAAGGCCGACACCACCGCCGACGCCTACGCCCACAAGCAGGACGCCTTCGTCAACGGCAAGGTCGCCTCGATCATCGAGGGCCCCTGGGAGATCACGAACTTCTACAAGGGTTCGGCCTTCAAGGACAAGGAGAACCTGGGGATCGTCACCGTTCCGGCCGGGTCGACCGGTGAGGCGGGGGCTCCCACCGGCGGCCACAACCTGTCGGTCTACGCGGGCTCGGACGAGGCGCACCAGAAGGCCGCGCTGAAGCTGGTGAACTTCATGACCTCCGCGAAGTCGCAGGAGGCCGTCGCCCTGAAGAACTCCACGCTGCCCACCCGCGAGGACGCCTACACCGACGAGGTCAAGGCCGACCCGGGCATCGCCGGCTACCAGACGGTTCTCTCCGCCGCCCAGCCGCGACCCGAGCTGCCCGAGTACAGCTCCCTGTGGACGCCGCTCGACGACGAGCTGCCGCTGATGGCCAGCGGCAAGAAGTCCCTGGACGAGGGGCTGAGCGACGCCGAGACGTCGTTCGCCAAGCTGGTGCCCGACTTCAGCAAGTGAGCCCGCGCGGCCGCCGGACCCGCCCCGGGGGGAGCGGGCCCGGCGGCCGGCGGCCCGTGCGCCGAAACCCTTGCTCCACAGGATGATCCACAGGATTCCGAGAAGGTTGTCGAACCATGACAGTCACCATCGACCGCGCCACCGGCAAGCGCCGCGGTGACCGCGCCCCGCGGCCCGGTCCGGGCACGCGGCTGAAGCAGAGCTTCCAGAGGCACTGGTACGCCTACGCCATGATCGCCCCGGTCGTCGTCGTGCTCGGCGTCCTGGTCCTGTATCCGCTGGCCTACGGCTTCTACCTCACGCTCACCGACGCCGACAGCCTCAACTCGGCGCGGACCATCGGTGTCAACGAGATCGAGGCGACGTACAAGTTCGTCGGTCTCGACAACTACGCCGACATCCTGTGGGGTGACACGGCCTACGACCGGTTCTGGTCGCACTTCATCTGGACGATCGTCTGGACGGCCGCCTGCGTCACCCTGCACTACACCATCGGCCTGGGCCTCGCGCTGCTGCTCAACCAGAAGATGCGCGGCCGCACCTTCTACCGGCTGATCCTGATCCTGCCGTGGGCCGTGCCGACCTTCGTCACCGTCTTCGGCTGGCGGTTCATGCTCGCCGACTCCGGCATCATCAACTCCGCGCTCGAAGCGCTGCACCTGCCGACGCCGCTGTGGCTGGAGGACACCTTCTGGCAGCGGTTCGCCGCGATCATGGTGAACACCTGGTGCGGTGTGCCGTTCATGATGATCTCGCTCCTCGGCGGACTCCAGTCCATCGACACCTCGCTCTACGAGGCCGCCGAGATGGACGGCGCGAACGCCTGGCAGCGCTTCCGGTACGTGACCCTGCCCGGTCTGCGGTCGGTCAGCTCCACCGTCGTGCTGCTCGGCATCATCTGGACGTTCAACCAGTTCGCCGTCATCTTCCTGCTGTTCGGCAACACCGCGCCGGACGCGCAGATCCTGGTCACCTGGGCCTACCAGCTCGGCTTCGGACAGCAGCCGCGCGAGTTCGCGCAGTCCGCCGCCTACGGCATCCTGCTGCTGGCCGTCCTGATCGTCTTCACCTCGTTCTACCGCCGCTGGCTGAACCGCGATGAGCAGCAGCCGGCGATCTGAGGCAGGAGCCCCCATGAGCACAACCACCGCCACCCAGGCGACCGCCCCGGCGGACGGGGAGCCCTCCGTGACCGCCGCGCCCCGCAAGGTCCGGGGGCGCGGGCAGAGCGGCCCCGGCGCCGTCCTCGCCCGGCACGCCGTCCTGACCGTCGCGAGCCTGATCGCCCTGTTCCCCGTCGCCTGGCTGGTCTTCCTCTCCCTCGGCCCGGACAAGGACGACTATCTGCACCCCGGTGAGATCTGGGGGAAGATGACGTTCGAGAACTACTCGTTCGTCCTGTCGGAGACCAACTTCTGGCAGTGGCTGCAGAGTTCGCTGATCGTCTCGCTCGGTACGACCGTCATCGGCGTCCTCGTCGCGGCCACCACCGGGTACGCCGTCTCCCGGATGCGCTTCCCCGGCTTCCGGAAGTTCATGTGGGTGCTGCTGCTGACGCAGATGTTCCCCATCGCCGTCCTCATCGTGCCGATGTACCAGATCCTGTCCAGCCTTCAGCTGATCGACAGCTACCTCGGCCTGATCCTCGTCTACTGCTCCACGGCCGTCCCGTACTGCGCGTGGCTGCTGAAGGGGTACTTCGACACCATCCCGTTCGAGATCGACGAGGCGGGACGGGTCGACGGACTCTCCCCGTTCGGCACGTTCTTCCGGCTGATCCTGCCGCTGGCCCGGCCGGGCCTCGCGGTCGCCGGCTTCTACAGCTTCATCACGGCCTTCGGCGAGGTCGCCTTCGCGTCGACGTTCATGCTGTCCGACACGAAGTACACCTTCGCCGTCGGTCTGCAGAGCTTCGTCAGCGAGCACGACGCGCAGCGCAACCTGATGGCCGCCACCGCCGTGCTGATCGCCATCCCGGTGTCCGCTTTCTTCTACCTTGTGCAGAAGAACCTGGTGACCGGACTCACCGCCGGCGGCACGAAGGGCTGAGCCCGCCCCGCGGGCTCCCGCTACGGGTGGCGGTCGCGGTGGCCATCCGACCCCGCTCCACCGTGACCGCCTCCTTCGCCCCCCGACCCACGCCTCCCCGTATCCGTCACGCCTCAAGGACGACATGAGCCAGCAGCACTCCGCAGCCCAGACCCCGACGACCCGCACCGCCTCGGCCGTCGCCACCGTCACCCGGCGCCGCGACTGGTGGCGGGACGCGGTCATCTACCAGGTGTACCCGCGCAGCTTCGCCGACAGCAACGGCGACGGCATGGGCGACCTCGAAGGCATCCGCACCCGTCTGCCCTACCTCCGCGACCTCGGCGTGGACGCGGTGTGGCTCAGCCCTTTCTACGCCTCCCCGCAGGCCGACGCGGGCTACGACGTCGCCGACTACCGCGCCGTCGACCCGATGTTCGGCACGCTCCTCGACGCCGACGCGCTGATCCGCGACGCCCACGGCCTGGGCCTGCGCATCATCGTCGACCTGGTCCCCAACCACTCCAGCGACCAGTACGAGTGGTTCAAGCGCGCCCTCGCCGAGGGCCCCGGCTCCCCGGCCCGGGACCGCTACCACTTCCGTCCCGGCAAGGGCGAGAACGGCGAACTCCCGCCCAACGACTGGGAGTCCATCTTCGGCGGCCCGGCGTGGACGCGGGTCACCGAGCCCGACGGCACCCCCGGCGAGTGGTACCTGCACCTCTTCGCGCCCGAGCAGCCGGACTTCAACTGGGAGCACCCGGCGGTCGGCGACGAGTTCCGCTCGATCCTCCGCTTCTGGCTGGACATGGGCGTCGACGGCTTCCGCATCGACGTCGCCCACGGCATGGTGAAGGCGGCGGGCCTCCCGGACCTGGGAGACCATGATCAGCTCAAGCTCCTGGGCAACGATGTCATGCCGTTCTTCGACCAGGACGGCGTGCACGACATCTACCGCCAGTGGCGGCTGATCCTCGACGAGTACAGCGGCGAGCGGATTTTCGTCGCCGAGGCGTGGACCCCGACCGTCGAGCGCACCGCGAACTACGTCCGCCCCGACGAACTCCACCAGGCGTTCAACTTCCAGTACCTGGGCACCCACTGGGACGCCGAGGAACTGCGCGGCGTCATCGACCGCACCCTGGAGGCGATGCGCCCCGTCGGCGCCCCCTCCACCTGGGTCCTCTCCAACCACGACGTGACCCGCCACACCACCCGCTTCGCCAACCCGCCCGGCCTCGGTACGCAGATCCGCCTGGCCGGCGACCGTGAACTGGGCCTGAAGCGCGCCCGCGCGGCCACCCTCCTCATGCTGGCCCTCCCCGGCTCGGCCTACGTCTACCAGGGCGAGGAACTGGGCCTCCCGGACGTGGTGGACCTCCCCGACGAGGTACGCCAGGACCCGGCGTACTTCCGCGGCGCCGGCCAGGACGGCTTCCGCGACGGCTGCCGGGTGCCGATCCCGTGGACCCGCACGGGCTCCTCGTACGGCTTCGGCGACGGCGGCAGCTGGCTGCCGCAGCCGGAGAACTGGGGCGAGCTGAGCGTCGAGGCGCAGACCGGCGTGCCCGGCTCCACCCTGGAGCTGTACCGCACGGCCCTCTCCCTCCGCCGCGAACAGCCCGACCTCGGCGCGGGCGACGCGGTGGAGTGGCTCCGGGCGCCGGAAGGTGTTCTGGCCTTCCGCCGCGGTGAGTTCGTCTGCGTCGCGAACACGACGAGCGAGTCGGTGACGGTCCCCGTGCACGGGCGGGTGCTGCTCGCCAGCGGCGAGGTGACCGAGGCCGACGGCGAGGCGAAGGTGCCGGGCGACACGACGGTGTGGTGGACGACGGCCTGACCGTCCCGGAGCCCCGAGGGCCCGCCGCTCCCGTGCCGGGGGCGGCGGGCCCTCCGCCAGTTGAGCAGGCCGAGGCGCTGCCGCCCGACGAGTCCCTGGCCCTGATCCGCACCGCGATGGAGGAGTTCGGCACATGCGCCTCCGGGAGAGCAAGCGGGCCGACGGGCCGGTGCTGCTGCTCGGCCCCGCCGCCTGGTCCGCGTTCGTGCGGCGCGTGAGCGGTCGGTTCACCGGGGTTTGACCGCCCGTACCACCGCCGAGTGCATCCCGTCGGCCACCGAGTGGGCGGGGGTGACCGACACGTCCGTGAACCCCGCTGCGCGGAGACCCTCGCGGTACTCCGCGAAGGACAGCGCCCCGGCGACGCAGCCGACGTGGTCCCCGCGCTCCGCCCGGTCGGCCGGGGTGAGGGCGTCGTCCGCGACCACGTCGGAGACGCCGAGGCGGCCACCGGGACGGAGGACACGGAACGCCTCCGCGAAGACGGCCCGCTTGTCGGTGGACAGGTTGATCACGCAGTTGGAGATGACGACGTCGATCGTCCCGGCGGGCAGCGGGACCGCCTCGATCGTGCCCTTGAGGAACTCGGCGTTCGTGACGCCGGCCGTGCGCTGGTTGGCCAGGGCGAGGGCCAGCATCTCGTCGGTCATGTCGAGGCCGTACGCCTTGCCGGTGGGGCCGACCCGGCGGGCGGAGAGCAGGACGTCGATGCCGCCGCCGGAGCCGAGGTCGAGGACGCGGTCGCCCTCGCGCAGGTCGGCGACGGCGGTGGGGTTGCCGCAGCCGAGCGAGGCGGCGACGGCCTCGACGGGCAGTTCGTCGCGTTCGCCGTCCTGGTAGTGGGCGGCGCCGAAGCACGCGTCGGTCTCTCCGCAGCACGCGCTGCCGCCCTCGGTGACCTGTGTCGCGGCTGCGGCGTAGCGCCGGCGGACGGTCTCGCGCAGGTCGGTGGACTCTTGGGTCATGGCCCGACTCCTCGTTGTATTGATGCTCTTCGATTCAAGCTTGCGCGCTGAATCGAAGGGTGTCAATATAGAAGGGTGTCGAAACAGGAACTGGAAGTGCTCGGTCAGGACGGCGACGGCTGCTGCCCCACGCTGCTGAGCGCGCCGATGGACGAGGACCACGCCGTCGAACTCGCCAAGGTCTTCAAGGCCCTCGGCGACCCGGTGCGGATCAGGCTGCTGTCGATGATCGCCTCCCGCGACGGCGGGGAGATCTGCGTCTGCGACCTCACCCCGGCCTTCGACCTGTCGCAGCCGACCATCTCCCACCATCTGAAGCTGCTCAGGCAGGCCGGGCTGATCGAGTCCGAGCGGCGGGGGACCTGGGTGTACTACCGGCTGCTGCCCGCCACGACCGACCGGCTCGCGGCCCTCCTCACCCGCCCCGGCGCCCCGGCCGCGCCGTGAGGGGGACGGCGACCGCCGAGGGAGGGGTGTCGGCGCGGCTGTCGTTCCTCGACCGCTTCCTCGCCGTGTGGATGCTCGCCGCGATGGCCGCGGGGCTGGGCCTCGGCCGTCTCGTGCCGGGTCTGGGCGACGCGCTCGCGCGGGTCACCGTCACCGGCGTCTCGCTGCCGATCGCCCTCGGCCTGCTGGTGATGATGTACCCGGTCCTCGCCAAGGTCCGATACGACCGTCTCGGCACCGTCTCCCGTGACCGGCGCCTGCTCGTCCCGTCGCTGGTGCTCAACTGGGTCGTCGGCCCGGCCCTGATGTCCGCACTCGCCTGGCTCTTCCTGCCGGACCTGCCCGAGTACCGCACCGGTCTGATCATCGTCGGGCTCGCCCGCTGCATCGCCATGGTCGTCATCTGGAACGATCTGGCCTGCGGCGACCGTGAGGCCGCCGCCGTCCTGGTGGCGCTCAACTCCGTCTTCCAGGTCGTCGCGTTCGCCGCGCTCGGCTGGTTCTACCTGGACACGCTGCCCGGCCTGCTCGGCCTGGAGCGGACCGCGCTGGACGTCTCCGTGTGGGAGATCGCCCGCTCCGTGCTGGTCTTCCTCGGCATCCCGCTGCTGGCCGGGTACCTCACCCGCCGCCTGGGCGAGCGGGTCAAGGGGCGTACCTGGTACGAGACCGAACTCGTCCCGCGTATCGGCCCGTTCGCCCTGTACGGGCTGCTCTTCACGATCGTGGTGCTGTTCGCCCTCCAGGGCGACGCCGTCACCTCCCGCCCTCTCGACGTCGCCCGGATCGCCCTGCCGCTGCTGGTCTACTTCGCGCTGATGTGGGCCGGGTCGATGGCTGTCGGCCGCGCGGTCGGCCTCGACCACCCGAGGGCGACGACCCTCGCCTTCACGGCGGCGGGCAACAACTTCGAACTCGCCATCGCCGTCGCGATCGCCACCTTCGGGGCGGCCTCCGGTCAGGCCCTCGCCGGTGTCGTCGGCCCCCTCATCGAGGTCCCCGTCCTCATCGGCCTGGTCCACGTCGCCCTCGCCGCCCGCCGGTACTTCCCGCGGGGCGCGGTCCTGGAAGGTGCCTCCCGTGTCTGACCTCCGGCCGGAGAAGCCGTCCGTCCTCTTCGTCCGTCCGCCCGATCAGGGACGAGATCGAGCGCCGCGTCCGCGCCCTCCTGGCGGACCTGCTGTCCTGGCCGAAAGACCTGCCGAAGGAGACCTCGGAGAAAGAACCCGCGCCGACGTCTCCCCAGACGATGATCGAACCTTTAACATCTGCGTCACCGCAAGTTTTCAGAAAGCTTGCAGCAAGAGCCTTCAGCGTAGAAGGGCCCCCACATGGCACGCAGAACCCGCACCCGTCTCCTTCTTTCCGGCGCCCTCGCCGCCGCCTCCTTGGCTGTCATGACCCCGACATCGGTGCAGGCCGCGCCCCCCGGCACCAAGGACGTCACCGCCGTCCTCTTCGAGTGGAGCTTCGCCTCCGTCGCCAAGGAGTGCACCAACACCCTCGGCCCCGCCGGCTACGGCTACGTCCAGGTCTCCCCGCCCGCCGAGCACATACAGGGCTCCCAGTGGTGGACCTCGTACCAGCCCGTCAGCTACAAGATCGCCGGACGGCTCGGTGACCGCGCCGCCTTCCAGAACATGGTCAACACCTGTCACGCCGCAGGTGTGAAGGTCGTCGCCGACGCGGTCGTCAACCACATGTCGGCGGGGAGCGGCACCGGCACCGGCGGGTCCAGCTACACCAAGTACAACTACCCGGGGCTGTACTCCTCGTACGACTTCGACGACTGCACCGCGCAGATCAGCAACTACGGCGACCGCGCCAACGTGCAGAACTGCGAACTCGTCGGCCTCGCCGACCTCGACACCGGTGAGAGCTACGTGCGCGGCGCCATCGCCGGGTACCTCAACGACCTGCTGTCGCTGGGTGTCGACGGTTTCCGGATCGACGCCGCCAAGCACATGCCCGCCGCCGACCTCGCCAACATCAAGTCGCGGCTCAGCAACCCGTCGGTGTACTGGAAGCAGGAGGTCATCTACGGGGCCGGTGAGGCCGTCCAGCCCACCGAGTACACCGGCAACGGGGACGTGCAGGAGTTCCGGTACGCCTACGACCTCAAGCGGGTGTTCAACAACGAGAACCTCGCCTACCTGAAGAACTACGGGGAGGGCTGGGGGTACATGAGCAGCGGCGTCTCCGGCGTCTTCGTCGACAACCACGACACCGAGCGCAACGGCTCCACCCTCAGCTACAAGGACAACGCCAACTACACCCTCGCCAACGTCTTCATGCTGGCCTGGCCCTACGGCGCCCCCGACGTCAACTCCGGGTACGAGTGGTCCAGCACCGACGCCGGGCCGCCCAACGGCGGGACCGTCAACGCCTGCTGGCAGGACGGCTGGAAGTGCCAGCACGCCTGGCCCGAGATCAAGTCGATGGTCGCCTTCCGCAACGCCGTCCGCGGCGAGTCCGTCACCAACTGGTGGGACAACGGGGGCGACGCCATCGCGTTCGGGCGGGGGAGCAAGGGATTCGTCGCCATCAACCACGAGACCGGATCACTGTCCCGCACCTATCAGACGTCCCTCGCGGCGGGCACGTACTGCAACGTCCAGAACAACACCACGGTGACCGTCAACGGCTCCGGCCAGTTCACGGCCACCCTCGGCGCCAACACCGCGCTCGCGCTGTACGCCGGGAAGTCCAGCTGCTGACCTGACCTGACCTGACCGGCGCGGCAAGGGTCGTGAAAAGCCTTTCCGTTACTTTCACGACCCTTGCTGTAACTCTTGCGTCGGCGTTACCGTCTCGCCGGGGTCGGACCCAATGAGCCGCTCATCGCAAGGAGTTCCCACCGGTGATACCGAGACGCCCGGTGCCCGTGAGGCGCCGAACCAGCCGTGCGCGAAGCGCCCCGAGGGTCGCGGCCGTCACCGTCGCCGCCCTCGCGGCGGCGCTGGTCCAGCCCCTCGCCGCGCAGGCCGCGAGCCCGCCCCCGCCACCGTCGGACGCCGAGCTGGCGAAGGCGGAGACCCGCCACGACCTCACCCGCGAACAGTTCTACTTCGTCCTGCCGGACCGTTTCGCAGGCGGTGACACCGGCAACGACAAGGGCGGCCTGACCGGCTCCCGCCTCAGCACCGGGTACGACCCCACCGACAAGGGCTTCTACCAGGGCGGCGACCTCAAGGGCCTGACGAAGAAGCTCGACTACATCAAGGAGCTGGGCACCACCTCCATCTGGATGGCGCCCATCTTCAAGAACCGCCCCGTGCAGGGGACGGGGGAGAACGCCTCCGCCGGCTACCACGGGTACTGGATCACCGACTTCACCCAGGTCGACCCGCACTTCGGCACCAACAAGGACCTGGAGACCCTCATCTCCAAGGCCCACGCCAAGGGCATGAAGGTCTTCTTCGACGTCATCACCAACCACACCGCCGACGTCGTCGACTACGAGGAGAAGTCCTACGGGTATCTCTCCAAGGGCGCGTTCCCGTACCTGACGGAGGACGGCGAGCCCTTCGACGACACCGTCGATGCCGAAGCCGCCGTCGACACCGACTCCTTCCCGTACACCCCCCAGGTCACCAGCAGCGACGCCAAGGTCCCCGCCTGGCTCAACGACCCCACCCTGTACCACAACCGGGGCGACTCCACCTGGGCCGGCGAATCCGCCACCTACGGCGACTTCAACGGCCTGGACGACCTGTGGACCGAGCGTCCCGAGGTCGTCGAGGGGATGGAGAAGATCTACCAGCGGTGGGTGCGGGACTTCGACATCGACGGCTTCCGGATCGACACCGTGAAACACGTCGACATGGCGTTCTGGACCCAGTGGGCGACCGCGCTGGACGCCTACGCCGCCAAGCAGGGCCGCGACGACTTCTTCATGTTCGGTGAGGTGTACTCCGCCGACACCGACATCACCGCGCCCTACGTCACCGAGGGCCGCCTCGACTCCACCCTCGACTTCCCCTTCCAGGACGCGGCCCGCGCCTACGCCTCCCAGGGCGGCAGCGCCGAGAAGCTCTCCGCCGTCTTCGCCGACGACTACAAGTACACGACCGACAAGGCCAACGCCTACGAACAGGTCACCTTCCTCGGCAACCACGACATGGGCCGCATCGGGTCCTTCCTGAAGCAGGACGACCCCGACGCCACCGACGCCGAACTGGTGAAGAAGGCGAAGCTCGCCAACGAGCTGATGTTCCTCAACCGGGGCAACCCCGTCGTCTACTACGGCGACGAACAGGGCTTCACCGGCGCCGGCGGCGACAAGGACGCCCGCCAGTCGATGTTCGCCTCGAAGACCGCCGACTACCTCGACGACGACCAGCTCGGCACCGACCGCACCCACGCCGAGGACGCCTACGACACGAGCGCGCCCCTGTACCGGCAGATCAGCGCCCTCGCCAAGCTCCGCAAGGCCCACCTCGCCCTCGCCGACGGCGTCCAGACCGAGCGGTACGCCGCCGACGGCCCCGGCGTCTACGCCGTCTCCCGCACCGATGCCACCACCGGCACCGAGTACGTCGTCGCCTTCAACAACGCCGACAAGGCCCAGACCGCCACCTTCGCCACCGGCTCGCGGAACATGACGTTCAAGGGCCTGTACGGCACCGACGCCACCGCACGTTCCGGCGCCGACGCGAAGATCACCGTCACCGTGCCGGCCGGGGCGTCCGTCGTCCTGAAGGCCACCGGCAGGCTCGCCGCGCCCGCCACGAAGCCGTCCGTCACCCTCACCGCGCCCGACCCGGGCGCCACCGGCACCGTCACGCTGACCGCCGACGTCGACGGCGGACAGCTCAACCGCGTCGTCTTCGCCGCCCAGACCGGCAACGGCAAGTGGCGCACCCTCGGCTCCGCCGACCACGCCCCGTACAAGGTCACCGACACCATCGACGAGGACACCCCCGCCGGCACCGCCCTGCGGTACAAGGCCGTCGTCGTCGACTCCAAGGGCCGTACCGGGAGTGCCACCGCCGCCTCCACGACCGGTACCCCGCCGGTCCCGGAGACCCCCACCGCCACCTCCCGCGACTACGCGATCGTCCACTACAAGCGGGATGACGGCGACTACGACGACTGGTCCCTCTACGCCTGGGGCGACCTCGCCGACGGCGAGGCGACCACCTGGCCGGCCGGCCACGCCTTCACCGGCCGGGACGCCTACGGCGCCTTCGCCTGGGTCAAGCTGAAGCCCGGCGCGTCACAGGTCTCCTTCCTCGTCGTGGACAAGGACGGGAACAAGGACGTCTCCGCCGACCGCGCCATCGACGTCACGGAGACGGGCGAGGTGTGGATCGAGCAGGGTGAGGAGACGGTCACCACCGAGCGGCCCGAGTACCCCGCCCAGGACACCACGAAGGCCGTCCTGCACTACCACCGCGCCGACGGCGCCTACGACGGCTGGGGACTGCACGTCTGGTCGGGTGCCGCCGAGCCCACCGACTGGTCGAAGCCCCTGGAGCCGGTGGAGACTGACGCCTATGGCGTCACCTTCGAGGTACCGCTCACCGACGGGGCCACCTCCCTCAGCTACATCCTGCACAGGGGCGACGAGAAGGACCTCCCCACCGACCAGGCCCTCGACCTCACGGTGGCGGACGGCCACGAGGTGTGGCTGGTGAGCGGCGAGGAGAAGCACCTGCTGCCGCAGCCCGCCGGATCGGCCGCCGCCGTCGACCTCACCAAGTCCGAGGCCGTCTGGATCGACCGGAACACCGTCGCCTTCAACGGCTCCGACGCCGCCGCCTCCACCCAGCTGCGCTACTCCGCCACCGGCTCCATCAAGGCCGAGGACGGGGTGCTCAGCAGCACCGACGAGCGGTGGCTGCGACTGACGAAGACGTCCCTCACCGACGCGCAGAAGGCGAAGTACCCGCACCTGAAGGAGTACACCGCCTACTCCGTCGACCCGCGCGACCGCGACCGGGTGCGGGAGGCGCTGCGGGGGCAGCTGGTCGCCTCGCAGCTGGCGTCCAGTGGTGCCGTGCTCGCCGCCACCGGCGTCCAGATCGCCGGAGCCCTCGACGACCTCTACCCCGAGGCCACCGACGCCGACCTCGGCCCGGTCTTCGACCGCAAGGGCCGGCCGACCCTCTCCGTCTGGGCGCCCACCGCGCAGAACGTCGCCCTGGAGCTGGACGGGAAGACCAAGGCCATGCGCCGCGACGACGCGACCGGGGTGTGGTCGGTCACCGGCTCCAAGTCCTGGAAGAACCAGCCCTACCGCTACAGCGTGAAGGTGTGGGCGCCCGACGCCGGTGAGGTCGTCACCAACAAGGTCACCGACCCCTACTCCGTCGCCCTCACCACCGACTCCGAGCGCAGCCTCGTCGTCGACCTCGGTGACAAGTCCCTCGCGCCGAGCGGCTGGTCCGCCTACACCAAACCCGACGCCGTGCCGCTGCGCGACGCCCAGATCCAGGAACTGCACGTCCGCGACTTCTCCGTCGAGGACAGGACGGCCGACCACCCCGGCACCTACCTCGCCTTCACCGACAAGGACAGCGACGGGTCGAAGCACCTGCGGGAACTCGCGGAAGCCGGTACGTCGTACGTGCACCTGCTGCCCGCGTTCGACATCGCCACCATCCCCGAGAAGAAGTCCGAACAGGCCGGCGTCGGCTGCGACCTCGCCTCCTACCCCGCCGACTCCGCCGAGCAGCAGAAGTGCGTGGCCGAGACCGCCGCGAAGGACGCCTACAACTGGGGGTACGACCCGTACCACTACACGGTCCCCGAGGGCTCCTACGCCACCGACCCGGACGGCACCGCCCGCACCGTCGAGTTCCGGAAGATGGTCAAGGCGCTCAACGACGACGGCCTCCGGGTCGTCATGGACGTCGTCTACAACCACACCGCCGCGAGCGGCCAGGCGGAGACCAGCGTCCTCGACCGGATCGTGCCCGGTTACTACCAGCGGCTCCTCGCCGACGGCTCGGTGGCCAACAGCACCTGCTGCGCCAACACCGCCACCGAGAACGCCATGATGGGCAAGCTCGTCGTCGACTCGATCGTCACCTGGGCCAAGGAGTACAAGGTCGACGGCTTCCGCTTCGACCTCATGGGCCACCACCCGAAGGAGAACATCCTCGCGGTCAGGAAGGCCCTGGACGCCCTGACCGTCGAGAAGGACGGCGTCGACGGCAAGTCGGTCATCCTGTACGGGGAGGGCTGGAACTTCGGCGAGGTCGCCGACGACGCCCGCTTCGAGCAGGCCACGCAGGCCAACATGGCCGGCACCGGCATCGCCACCTTCTCCGACCGGGCCCGTGACGCCGTGCGCGGTGGCGGCCCCTTCGACGAGGACCCCGGCGTGCAGGGCTTCGCCTCCGGTCTCTACACCGACCCCAACGGCTCCGAGAACAACGGGACGGCCGCCGAACAGAAGGCCCGGCTGCTGCACTACCAGGATCTGATCAAGGTCGGGCTCACCGGCAACCTCGCCGACTACACCTTCACCGACTCCAGCGGCAAGGAGGTCAAGGGGTCGGAGGTCGACTACAACGGCGCACCCGCCGGATACGCCGCCGCACCCGGCGACGCCCTCGCCTACGCCGACGCCCACGACAACGAGTCGCTGTTCGACGCGCTGACGTACAAGCTGCCCGCGGACACCTCCGCCGACGACCGGGCCCGTATGCAGGTCCTCGCCATGGCGACCGCCGCCCTCTCCCAGGGACCGGCGCTCTCCCAGGCCGGCACCGACCTGCTGCGCTCCAAGTCGCTGGACCGCAACTCCTACGACAGCGGCGACTGGTTCAACGCCGTCCACTGGGCCTGCGAGGACGGCAACGGCTTCGGGCGCGGCCTGCCGATGGCCGCCGACAACGAGGACAAGTGGCCGTATGCCGCACCGCTGCTGAACTCCGTACAGGTCGGCTGCCCGCAGATCACCGGGGCGTCGGCCGCCTACCAGGACCTGCTGAGGATCCGTACCGGCGAGGACGCGTTCTCCCTCGCCACCGCGGACCGGGTGCGGGCGGCGGTGTCGTTCCCGCTCTCCGGCAAGGACGAGACACCCGGCGTGATCACCATGCGCGCCGGTGACCTCGTCGTCGTCTTCAACGCCACCCCCGGGGAGAAGAAGCAGACGGTGTCCGGCGCCGCGGGCACCGGCTACCGGCTGCACCCCGTGCAGGCCGCGGGCTCCGACGCGGTCGTGAAGGACGCGGCCTACGCCGAGGGGTCGGGCACCTTCACCGTGCCCGCCCGCACGGTGGCCGTCTTCACCCGCGCGGGCTGACGGACCCTGCGGCTAGGGTGCTCCTGTCCCGGGACCCCAGAACAGGAGCACCCATGCCGCAGATCACCGTCGACTACTCCGAGCAGCTCGCGGAGGACTTCGACCGGCCGGGGTTCGCCAAGGCCCTGCACACCGCCGTCGTCGAGATCGCGGCGGCCAAGCCCCCGGCCTGCAAGACGCAGTTCCGCCGCACCGAGGACACCACGGTCGGCCCGGACGGCACGGGGCACGCCGTCGTGCACGTCACGCTGGGCCTGCTCGCCGGCCGCACCGAGGAGACCAAGGCCACGCTCACCGAGGCCGTCCTCGACCTGCTGCGCCGGTACGTGAAGCCGGGCGACGGCCTCGCCGTGCACGCCTCCGCCGAGGTACGCGACCTGGACCCCTCGTACCGCAAGTACGACGCCTAGCCGGCCGTCTCCACGAGCGCCACGAGCCGGCCGACCAGGTCCCCGAAGGGGCCGTCGGCCGGCTCGCCCGCGAGGACCCGGCGCAGCAGCGCGCCCATCTCCTCGTCGTAGGCCGCGCTGACGACGAGCAGCGCCGCGAAGTCGTGGACGAGCTGCGCCTCCAGTTCGGCGCGCGGAACGCGGCGGCCGTCCAGCCAGAGCAGTGCCGTCGACTCGGCGAGCGAGATCCAGGAACGGACGACCAGTTCGAGCCGCGCGGGCGGCTCGGACACCTCGAGGTGCGCCAGGATCTGGACGTACGCGGCCTGCCGCACCGAGTCGATGAGCGCGTTGGTCTTCGATGAGCCGACCGCCGGGCCCCCGCGCATCAGCGCCGAGAAACCCGGCCCGTGCTCGTCGACGAAGTCGAGGAAGCGGCCCATCACCCGCAGCAGCCGCGCCCCCAGCGGACCCTCGCGCGGCTCGTCGAACCGGTCCGCGAGATCCCCCGCCGCACGCTGCAACGCGGCCTCGTACAAGCTGTGTTTGCCGGGAAAGTAGTGGTAGACGAGCGGACGGGAGATGCCCGCCGCCGTCGCTATCTCGTCGATGGACACCTCGTCGGGCGAGCGGCTGCTGAAGAGTTCGAGGGCGACCCCGATCAGCTGCTGCCGCCGCTCCTCGACGCCCATCCTGCGGCGTACCCCGGTAGTCATACGAACACCTTACCGATCGGATCCGGCCCTCGAACGAACCGGACCGGGCACAGGTGTTCACATGTCCAGGACCAGCCGTTCCCCTCGCGCCCGCGAGACGCAGATCAGCATCGAGTCGCCGCGCTCCGCGTCGGTCAGCAGCTCGTCCCGGTGGTCGATCGCGCCCTCCAGCACCCGCTGCTGGCAGGTCCCGCACCAGCCCTGCTCACAGGAGTACGGGGTGCGCGGCAGCTCCTCGCGGACGGCGGCCAGGACCGAGGTGTCCGGACCGACGGTGAGGACGTGGCCGCTGCGCCGCAGCTCGACCTCGAACTCCCCGTCGCCGCCCGGCGACACACGCGGCGCGAACCGCTCCAGGTGCGGAGCGGCACCCTCCGGCATCCGCTCCGCCACCGCCGCCATCATCGGTTCGGGGCCGCAGCAGTAGACGGCCGTGTCCGCGGACGAGGTGCCGAGGAAGGTGTCGAGGTCGGGCAGGCCCTGCTCGTCCTCCGCGACCACGGTGACCCGGGTGCCGTCCGGGTCCAGCTTCGCCAGTTCCTCCAGGAACGGCATCGAGCCGCGCGACCGCCCGCCGTACAGCAGCCGCCACTCGGTCCCCTCGGGCAACGCCCGCACCATCGGCAGCAGCGGGGTGATGCCGATCCCGCCCGCGACGAAGACGTACGACGGGGCGTCGGCCAGCGGGAAACGGTTGCGGGGGCCGCGGACCCTGACCTCCGTGCCCTCCAGCACCTGTTCGTGCACCTCGCGCGAGCCACCGCGGCCGTCCTCGACCAGCCGGGCCGCGACCGTGTACGAGGAGGTGTCCTCGGGGTCGCCGCAGAGCGAGTACTGCCGGACCAGGCCCGAGGGGAGCACCAGGTCGAGGTGGGCGCCCGGCTCCCAGCGCGGCAGGCCGTGCCCCTCCAGGCGCAGCAGGACCACGCCGTCGGCGATCCGCTCGTGCGCGGTGACCAGCAGGGACAGCTCGCCGGTGGGGGCCGTCCCGCGCACCGGCCGCGTGCCGGGCGTACTCCGGGTCCGGCGGCGCAGCGCCCGCCCGGCGAGCAGGGCCGCGCCGGCAGCGGCCACGACCGTCAACGTCATCCGCTTGTTGGACATGGCGTCAATGTACTGACGGGTAGCCACACGGGGAACCCCTGTGACGGCACTTGTTGACGTGAGTGTCAGCAAGCCGGTGCGGTGCGGGGCGTTGAGTAAACGGGTGCGGTGCGGGGCACTCAGTGCAGCCCGCGCACCGTCCGTCCGTCCTTCAGCTTCGCCGTCAGCTCCGCCCGCGCTTCCTGCCCGGCCTTCGTCGCGAGGGTGGGGCCGTCGGCCTCGGCGTCGATGCCGCCCGCCGCCCGGATCGACTCCGTCCCCTCGGCGCCCGCGGCCAGCAGGTACCAGCCGTCCTTCGCGGACTTCCACAACACCGCGGCCAGCACCGCCGGATCGCGCTCACCGCACGCCGCCACGTCCACGGCCTTCCCCGCCACCGACCCGTACGGCACGCCCGGCGCGCGGAACTGCGCCAGCACCCGCGTCCCCGTGCCCCGCCAGGTCTCCGCCCGCGTGCACACCCACGCCGCCTCGCCGCCACCGCCGGGCAGCGGCTGCCCGGCGAACCGCCAGGCGTTCACCGACCGCACGCCCTGCCCGCGCACCGCTTCCAGCGAGCAGGCGTACGGGGCCCAGTCCCGCCGTTGTCCGGCACCGGACACCTCACCGGCCGCGCCGGGCCGCCCGGTGGTGAGGCGGGCCGGGATCAGTTCGCCGAGGTCGCTCAGGAGCCGGGTGGCGGAGCCGTCGGCCAGCTCCAGCGTGGTCCATCCGGCGCAGTTCCCCGGACGCGCGACCGGGCTGGGCAGCGGCGCGGTCACCCCGTCGGCCAGCTCCAGCTTCCGCGCCGCGGACTCCGGGTCCGCGAGGTCGCGTACGGCGGCCTCGGTCACCCAAGGGGCGGTCAGATACCGCACGTTGCCGTCCGTGCGGCCGAGGACGACCGCGCTCGCGTCGGTCCGGCCCGCGCCGTCGGCCCGCGCGAAGTCCAGGGCCGCCCCGGCCGTGCCGTCCTCCGGCTCGGCGTACCGGACGACGCGCAGACCGTCGGTGAGGATCACCACGCGCGCGGCGTCGACCGTGCCCGCGTAGAGAAGCTGCGGCGGTCCGGGCGGGCCGCCGGTCTGGGTGCCCGGGGTCGCCGACACCCGCACGGTCCCGCCGGGACGGGCCCACACGGCGAGGGCACGGCGCAGCAGCTCCCGGTCGCCGGTGAGGGGGCCGCGGGCCGGCCACACGGAGAAGTCGGTGCGCGCGGCGGTCCGCCAGGCGGCGGGGGGAACCTTCGTCAGCCGGGCGGGGTCGAGGGCCGCCCGCGCGGAGGCGTTCTCCGCGTACGGCGGCGCGGCGGCGCCGTACGGCTCCGGGTCGGCGCCGCCGGGCAGGACGAGCAGCGTCCCGCACACCGCGAGGGTCGCCCCGGCCGCCAGCGCGACCCGCAGCCGCTGCCGCCGCCGCACCAGATCCGTGGGCCGCACCTGGAGCGAGCACGGGTCGAACTCCGGGGAGGCCAGCAGCGCGTACCGGGCGGGCACGGAACCGGCCTCGGCGAGCGCCGCCGCCACGTCCGCGACGCCCGAGGCGGCGAGGAGCTGCCGGACCTCGTCCTCGGACAGCCCTTCCAGGCCGCGCAGCGCGTACACCGCGCGGGCCGGACCGGAGAGCGTCGCCAACGCCCGGTCCAGGCTGAGTTCGTCGGCGCCGCCGGGCCGCGGGAAGACCCGTACGCCCCAGACCCGAGGGAGCGGCGGCGGGAACTGGGCGCGCTTCGGCCACGCCCGGCGCAGCAGCGGCAGCCCCGCCTCCAGCGCCGCCCGGACCACCCGCAGACGGACGAGGGCGTACCCGGCCCCGCCCGGACGGCCGGAGGGGGTGCTGGGTCCGGGTGGACCGGCTGGGCTGCCAGGTCCGGACAGACCGGTGGGGCTGGTGGTGCCGGTGAGGCCAGATTGACCGGCGGAGCCGCTGGTCCGCACCGGGACCGTGGGTGCCGCGAGTGTTGTGGGTGCCGCAGGGGCCGCGAGTGTCGCGGGCGTCGGGGTGCTGCGGCCCCGGGGCAGCGCGCGCTGGACGAGGGCGTGCGCGGTCAGGACGCGCCGGGTGCGGCCCATGCCGGGCGGCAGCACCAGGTAGGCGAGCCGGGCCAGCCGGGGATAGTGCTCGACGAGCGCGGCCTCGGCCTGGTCGAGGCCGATGACGCGACCCTCGTCGGCCGGTGCGGGGGGCGGGGCGACATCCTGTGGCTGCACGAACGGCAGAACGAGTGAAAAGGCCGATGGTCACCCCGGGTCGGCGGAGGTCAGCCGCCGGGTTCGACCAGCCCCCGCGCGTACGCGGCCATCGAGCGCCGGTAGCGCGGCAGATGCGGCGCGAGCGCCCCGAGAACCAGGGCGAGGCCCTCGCGCTCGCGGCCGAGGGAGGCCAGGCACAGCGCGAGCGTGGCGCGCACGGCGTCGTCCAACTCGTCGGACGGCGCGTCCAGTTCCGGCGTCAGCAGGGCGACGCCCTCCTCCGCCCGGCCGGTGTTCCGCAGCGAACTGGCGAGCTGGATCCTGGCCCGGCGGCCCTGGTAGCCGCTGACCCCGCTCAGGCCGCCGGCCAGCGCCCGCCGGTACAGCGGCACGGCCCGCTCCGAGTGGCCGGTGGAGTCCCAGGCGCAGGCCCGCTCGAACAGGGCCTGCGGGCTGTCCTCGGGCAGTTCGCCGGCGAGCGCGTCGATCACGGCCCGGAACGCCGCCCCGTCCTGCTCCGGGTCCGCCTCGAACCCGGCCCACGCGGCGGCGACCCGCTCTGCCCAGTCCTCGTCGTCCTTGTCCCCGATCACGCGGCCCACTCTCGCACGGTCCGTCCCGACCCGGCTCCCGGATTTCCCTGAGCACTTCGCGCCCCACGGCCGTACGGAAGGGGAGAGCCCCGGTGCGCGGGCTCCGCGGCATGTCGCCGCAACGGACCGGAGGAAGACACACATGAGGCTGACCCGACCGATGCTCGCGCCGCTGGGCGTGGCGGCGGTACTGGCCCTGGCGGGCTGCGCGTCCGGCACGGACGCCGAACAGGACGTGCCGCCCACGGCGACGGGGAGCCTTGAGCACCTGGCCGCCGAGGCGGCCTGCGAACCCGACCTCCAGACCGACGCCGACGAGATCCGCCAGGCCATCTGCGAGAAGGGCGACGAACGGTGGATCCTCGCCACCTTCGCCACCGACCGCGGCCAGCGCGAGTGGATCGACACCGCCAAGGACTACGGCGGTTACTACCTCGTCGGCCGCAAGTGGATCGCCGTCGGCCACGAGGATGTCGTGGCCGATCTGCGCACGACCCTCGGCGGCACCCTGGAACAGGGCACGGACCACAGCGCCGGCCACGCCGGCCACCACGCGGGCTGACACAGCGGGAACAACGAAAAGGGCCGGTGACGGGAAGCTCCCCGCCACCGGCCCTTCTCCAGAGGTGGGACCTACTCGCAGTCCTCACCGCTGTTGACGCACTCGACCACCCGGTCCATCAGCTCCTCGTCCATGACGTTGATGAAGTCGTTGTGGTCCGTGATCGGCTTGTGCAGCTGCTCCGGGAAGCCGTCCACCGCGTACGGGTTCTGCACCTGCCCGTTCTCCACGGTCGGCGCGGGCACGTCGTACACCAGCCGGACCTGGAGCTGCGGGATGGCCTGGAAGCCGTTCGCGCACGTGCCGTCCGCCTGGACGAAGGCGACGTGGTCGCGGTGGTTGGCGCTGTCGATGTTCTGCCCGTCCCAGCAGCTCTGGAAGTTGGACGTGCGCACCACCTGGCTGCCCTCCGGGCAGAGCACGTACTTGTCGGTCACCTGCCGGTCCTCGAACCCGGTGCAGCTGAACGAGGTATTGGCGTTGGCGACGCCGTTGGTGAACGCCTTGGCGTCGCCGGTGATGATCCGCAGGAACTTCGGCATCGCGACGACGTCGCCCTGCTTGTTGCCGACGAACTTGATCTCGGCCTGCTGCGCCTTGAGGATCTTGCCGACGTTGCCCTCGGCGCCACCGCCCAGATCACCGGCGTCGAACTCCGCCGTGCCGTCCTGGAGCCGCAGCACCGGCCAGTAGTACGTCGACCGGTCCTGCTGGTTCTGGCAGGAGGTCTCGGCGGCCGCGAGGTCGTCGTCGCTGGCGAAGGCGTCGTTGCCCTGGTTGCCCACGTAGTCGTGGGTGTGGTGGGCGCCGTTGTCGACACCGGGCGCGACGATCAGGTTGTCGCTGTTGTGGAGGTCGTTGTCGTTGACCCCGCACTGGGCGGTGAAGGTGCCGGTGGACCCGGAGTCGCCGTTGGCGGCGAGGCCGTTCTGGAGGTCGCGGGAGTTCGGCTCGACGTCGTTGATGTCGACGAAGTCGTCCGCGACCGGACCGGCGGCACCGTTGCCGTTGTCGCCGGGGTTCTGCTCCTCGCCCCCGCCGTCGCCGCCGTTCTGCCCGCCGTTGTTCTGGTCGTCGCCGCCGTCGTCCTGACCGCCGCCGTTGCCGCCGCCTCCGTTGCCGTTCCCGCCGTCGTTCGGCTGGTCGGCGCCCATGCCGCGGCACTTGGCGAACTTGCTCAGATTGCCGGGGGCCTTGCCGCCCACCCGGTTGATGTTGATGCCGATCCGGTCCAGGGCCGCGGTCCGCTTGGACTGCAACGGGCTGAGGATCGCGTTCTGGACGTACCCCGAGTCGCCCTCCTGGGCCTGGCGCGTGGACGCCAGCCGGGCGTACGCCTCGGTGATCTGCTGGTCCAGCCTGGCCAGCTCCTTGTCGACACCGGCGCGGGCCCCCCGCGGCACGTTCCGCAGTTTCTGGCCGACGTCCGGGCACTTGATCGTGGCGATCTGCGCGCCCGCCGCCCGCGTCCGGTTCTGCGAGTGGTTCTTCTCGTGCGCCGATGCGTAGAAGTTGGCCCAGACCAGCCCGCCCCCACCGAGCGCTAGGGCCGCCGTCCCGGCCATGACCTTCGTGGCCAGCGGCATACGGCGTTTTCTTGTATTGCGTCCCATGGAACTCCTCTGGCTTCCTTGCGGGGCATCGAGGCGCCCGACAGGAGTGAAGCGGCGCCCATCCATACGCACGCGGTGCCTGAGGTGTTCACGTCGTCGGTGAATTCATGTTTCAGAAGCGAGAGTCGGGGTCAGCGGCCGTGGTCCAGGTAGGCCAGAACCGCCAGCACACGCCGGTTGTCGTCGTCCGAGACCTCCAGGCCGAGCTTGGCGAAGATGTTGGCGGTGTGCTTGGCGACGGCCCGCTCGGTGACGACCAGCTTGGCGGCGATCGCCGCGTTGGAGCGGCCCTGCGCCATCAGCTCCAGCACCTCCCGCTCCCGGGGCGTCAGCCGCGCCAGCGGCCGGTCACCGGCCTCCCGCCGGCTCAGCAGCTGCTGGATGACCTGCGGGTCCATCGCCGTGCCGCCCGCCGCCACCCGCCGTACGGCGTCCGTGAACTGCGCCGCGTCGAACACCCGGTCCTTCAGCAGGTACCCGACCCCGCCCGTGCCGTCGGCGAGCAGCTCCCGCGCGTAGAGCTGCTCCACGTGCTGCGAGAGGACCAGCACCGGCAGTCCGGGCCGCGCCCGGCGGGCGGCGAGCGCGCACTGCAGTCCCTCGTCGGTGTGGGTGGGCGGCAGCCGTACGTCGACCACCGCGACGTCCGGCTCCAGCTCGGCCAGCGCCCGGGTCAGCTCCGGGCCGCTCTCCACGGCCGCCGCGATCTCGAAGCCGTGGGCCTGGAGGAGCCGGACCAGTCCGTCGCGGAGCAGGAACAGGTCTTCGGCTAGGACAACGCGCAAGGCAGCTCCATGGTGACCAGGGTGGGGCCGCCCGCCGGGGAGCTGACGGCCAGGACGCCGTCGAATGTACCGAGCCGCCGCTCCACCCCGCTCAGGCCGGACCCCGCCCCGGCCCGCGCACCGCCCTTGCCGTTGTCGGTGACCGTCATCCGCAGGGACCCGTCGGCATGGTGCAGGTCGACCCAGATCCGGTCGGCGCCGGAGTGCTTCACCGCGTTGGCGAGCAGCTCGCTCACGGCGAAGTACGCGGCCGACTCCACGGGCGCCTCCGCCCGCCCGCGCAGCTCCACGGTGACCTCCGTGGCGACCGGCAGCCTGAGTGCCAGGGCCCGTACGGCGTCGCCCAGGCCGCGCTCGGCGAGGACCGGCGGGTGGATGCCGCGCACCAGGTCCCGCAGCTCGTCCAGGGCCTCGGCGGACGACCGGCGGGCCTGGGCCAGCACCTCCCTGGCCTGCTCGGGGTCCTTGTCGAGCAGCGCCTCGACGGTGCCCAGATTCATGCCCATGGCGACCAGCCGGGCCTGCGCCCCGTCGTGCAGGTCCCGTTCGATGCGGCGCAGTTCGGCCGCCGAGGTGTCCACAGCGTCGCGCCGGGTCTCGGTCAGCACCCGTACCCGTTCGGCCAGCGTCTCCTCGTCGGAGCCGAGGACGGCCCGGGTGAGCCGGAAGTGGGCGTGCAGCAGGCGCGTGGTGAAGAAGTGGGCGAGCACCAGCAGCCCGAGGGCGAGGAGCGCCGCGCCGAACGCGGACGCCTGCCCGTCGACCCGCACGAACCCGTACCAGTAGCCGTCGGGCAGGACCCGCCACAGCCCCGCCGCGATCGCGAACCCCTCCAGCGGATAGAGGAGCAGCACGGCCGGGAGGAGCGCGGTGACGAAGCCCGCCGTCATGTCCACCGGCAGCCACCCCAGGTCCCGCCAGGTCGCCGGGTCGCCGAGCAGCGCGAAGGTACGGGTCCACGGGTTGCCGTCGGGCGGCAGCGGCCGGTAGGCGGGCGGTATGCGCACCCCGCCCCACGACGCGGCGAGCAGCCGCCGCCAGTTCGCGTACGTCCGCACCCCCGCCAGGACGTACGGCGTCGTGACGAGGCCGACGCCGACGGGGATCAGGGCGAGGGACACGGCGGTCAGAACGAGGCACAGCACCGAGAGGGGGAGGCCGGCGAGGGCCAGCGCCAGTCCCCGCAGCGCGGCCCGTCCGCTGCCGTGTGCCCTGCTGCCTCGCCGGTCGTCGTGCGCGGGATCGATGGTCATGCGGGCAGTCTGGTCGAACCGGCTCCACCGGTCACGGGGCCGGGCCCCCGGGTCCGTGGTGGTGCCAGGTACACCCCCCGGCCCCGGCCTCGGACCCCGGGTCCCGCTCCTCAGTCCGCCACCGGCGGGGTGTACTTGTAGCCGACCCGGCGCACCGTCTGGATGGCGCCGCGGTGCTCCGCGCCCAGCTTGCGGCGCAGCCGGGCCACGTGCACGTCGACGGTACGGCCGTCGCCCACGTGCCCGTACCCCCACACCGTGGAGACCAGCTGGTCCCGGGTGTGCACCCGGTGGGGATGGGCCACGAGGTGGGCGAGCAGCTCGAACTCCAGGTAAGTCAGGTCCAGTCGGCGGCCGTCCACGGAGGCGGTGCGGCGCGCGGGGTCGATCCGTACGAGGGTGTCGGCCGTCTCCGCGGCGGCTGCCGCGTCCACGCTGCCGGCCTCCGGCACGGCACCGGCCCGGCCGGGGACCGGCGTCGCCGCGAACCCCGGGCGCTGGTCGGCGGGGACCAGCACCAGGTAGCCGACCATCGGCGGCCGGCCCGGCAGGGCGGGCAGGGTGTGCTGGGGCGCGGGCAGCCAGGTGGCGCCGGGCGGCAGGAGATCCGCGACGTCGATCGTCTCGTCCCGGTCGACGGCCCGCAGCCGGTACCGGGGGCCGTGCGGCGCGGGCGGGGTCAGAGCGGGGACGGGGGACAGGGAACGGGTGGTCGCCATGAGAGGTCAGCTCTTTCGCGCGAGGGGTTCGTCGAGGGACGTACGCCGTGTCGCGCAGGCCGGATGCCGCGGGCAGCGTCAGTGGGCCGGCGCGTTCGTCGCGCGGCAACACACCCGGTCGAAGTCGTGGTGCTGACGGGAAGGCCAGAACGGCTCAAGGTCATGGCGACCTGTCGCGCGGTGGTTCCGGAAGCTGGCCATGCACCCCATTGAAGCAGAAGCGGCGGCGGACAGCAGTCCCCTCTCACTGCTCGGACAGCGCCCGGCCGACGCACGAGGGGCGCCCACCATGACGGTGTGCGCCCCTCCATGCGTTCCGTTCGTACGGAATGCGTTCCGTACGAACGGATCAGACCTGGCCGGCCTTCTCCAGGGCCGCGCAGCACGTGTCGACGAGCAGGCGGGTCACCACGTACGGGTCGACGTTGGCGTTGGGACGGCGGTCCTCGATGTAGCCCTTGCCGTCCTTCTCGACCTGCCACGGGATGCGGACCGAGGCACCGCGGTCGGAGACGCCGTAGCTGTACTCGTTCCACGGGGCGGTCTCGTGCAGACCGGTGAGGCGGTCGTCGATGCCGGCGCCGTAGTTCTTGACGTGGTCCAGCGGCTTGGAGCCCTCGCCGAGCGACTCGGCGGCGGTGATGATCGCCTCGTAACCCTCGCGCATGGCCTTGGTGGAGAAGTTGGTGTGCGCGCCCGCGCCGTTCCAGTCGCCCTTGACCGGCTTGGGGTCGAGGGTGGCGGCGACGTCGAAGTCCTCGGCGGTGCGGTACAGCAGCCAGCGGGCCACCCACAGGTGGTCGGAGACCTCCAGCGGCGAGACCGGGCCGACCTGGAACTCCCACTGGCCGGGCATGACCTCGGCGTTGATGCCGGAGATGGCGAGACCCGCCTTCAGGCAGTTCTCCAGGTGCGCCTCGACGACGTCACGGCCGAAGATCTCGTCGGCGCCGACACCGCAGTAGTAGCCGCCCTGGGGGGCCGGGAAGCCGCCCTTGGGGAAGCCGAGGGGGTATCCGTCCTTGAAGAACGTGTACTCCTGCTCGATGCCGAAGATCGGCTCCTGCGCGGCGTACCGCTCGGCGACCTCGGCCAGCGCGGCACGGGTGTTGGACACGTGCGGCGTCATGTCGATGTCGAGGACCTCGCACAGCACCAGGACGTCGTCGCCGCCGCGGATCGGGTCCGGGCAGGTGAAGACCGGCTTGAGCACGCGGTCCGAGGAGTGGCCCTCGGCCTGGTTGGTGGAGGAGCCGTCGAAGCCCCAGATCGGCAGGGAGTCGAGACCGGCCGGAGCACCCGTGATGATCTTCGTCTTCGAACGGAGCTTGGCCGTCGGCGCGGTGCCGTCGATCCAGATGTACTCAGCCTTGAAGGTCACGGGGCCACATCCTTCGGGGGTGGGTCTGGGCGCACTTGCGGGTGCTGCGGCGCTGCGGCACCGGAGCGCCGCCGGTAACTGCCCGGCAGCTTGTCAACAGGCGGTTTCCCGGCCATTGCCCGTCTGTGAACCCCGTGTTACCTGGGGTTGGTGTGGCCCGGCTCACGGTGTGAGGCCGCAGGGGGCGCCGGGCCGCTTGTATGCGACGGCGGTCGGCGGCCACAGTTCCGGTGAACGGCGGCCGGCGGCCACCGTTCACCGGGACAGCGCGTCCCGGACCGCCTCCTCCGTGCGGGCGACGACGGCCGTCCCGTCGTCCGCCGTGATGATCGGCCGTTGGATCAGCTTCGGGTGCGCGGCGAGCGCCTCGATCCACCGGTCCCGGGCGGCCGCGTCCCGGGGCCACTCGCTCAGGCCCAGCTCCTTCGCGGCGGTCTCCTGGGTGCGGGTGATGTCCCACGGTTCCAGCCCGAGGCGGGCGAGGACGGCACGGATCTCGTCCGCGGCCGGTACGTCCTCCAGATAGCGGCGGACGGTGTAGTCCGCCCCCTCGGCGTCGAGCAGGCCGATCGCGCTGCGGCACTTCGAGCAGGCCGGGTTGATCCAGATCTCCATGCCGGACACGGTAGCCGGGAGCCCGCCGAACTCGTTCTCCCCACCCGCCACTGACACCCCAAAAGCCGTTCTGGCCAGGGGCTTTGTCAGTGGTGGGCAGTAGAATTGAAGCAGTGTTCGAGGGTGTCGCCGGGGGGTTCAGGACCCTCGGCGCGCCCTGTCCGCGACAGGAGGATGCCCGTGCCCGCTGCCGCAGCCAAGCCGATGCCGAACCCCAAGCCGCTGCCCACCCAGTCCACCGCCAAGCGGCCCGTCCAGCTCGACCTGCCCTACGAGCCCGTGCTGAAGCGGCCGCTGCCCGCGGGCCGCCCCCGCGACTGGTACATCACGCACAACCGCCGGCTGAAGGCGATGCGCCTGGCCATCGCCCTCCTGGACTCCGGTGTCTACCTGCCGGGCCAGGCCCGCAACGCGACGATACGCACCACCGCGCAGACCATCGGCGTCCACCCGCCGTCGGACACCACCTGCCACATGGTGCGGGCGCTCATGCGGTACGCGCGGTGAGCTGAGCGGTGGCTCCGGCGCTCGCCCCGTACAGCCGGGGCGCGCGCCGGGCCGTCGCGCAACCACTGCCCGGCCACTGCCGGGGCGACACCGCCGCCGGAGCGCTGCCGTGCCCGCTCATCAGCGCGGAGACGCTCCGGGCCCGGAGCGGCCCGGTCGTCCCTCGTGCCCCTGCGCCCGCCCGTTCCCCGTGGGTGACGGGCGGCTTGTCACACGGCCCCGAAATGCGAATGCACACCGTGTGGCCGGATCCCTAGTCTGGACGCGCGTCGCGGACACGGCGCTTTCCTACTCACCCCATGGAGGCAGGTGATGGTGACACTCGTTCTGGCCGGGACAGCCGTCCTGGTGGTTCTGGGGTTCGACAACCCGGTCTGGTGGCTGGCCGCTGTCGCGCTGCTGTTCCTGTACGCGCGTCTGGCGGCCGACCGGAAGAGCGCGACGCCCCCGGGCGGCGGTGGCAGTGGCGGCGGCGGCGGTGGTGGCGCACCCAAGTCCTACAAGGACTACCGCGACCGCCGCGAGCAGCAGGACCGCTGGGACCGCCGCTACCGCCGGGAGCACGGCAGCCAGGAGCAGCAGAAGAGCAAGTGACCCCCCGGTGCGGGACGGGGCCGGTGCTCAGAGGCCGGGCGCGCCCCACACCGGGAACCACCGGCCGAGCTCCTTCTCGACGGGAAGGTCGTCGCCGAGGGCCGCCCGGACCCGCAGCTCCAGCGGGTTGTCACGGCGCTGCCCGCCGCCGGGCAGCGGCGCGAAGGGGTAGAAGGTGCCGCGCTTGTAGAGGTAGACCAGCGCCACCGCCCGCCCGTCCGGGTGCCGGAAACCCGCGAGCGAGCAGAGCAGCTGCGGGCCGAAGCCGTTGACCTCCATCGAGCTGTTCACCGCGTGCAGGTCGTTGACCAGCTCCGGGAGCTGCCCGGGGGAGCGGTGCGAAACCAGCCACGAGTAGCCGTACGCGTCCCGGCGCAGGTCCACCGGGGGGCCGTCGCGCCCGGCGTCGGCGTCCAGCAGCGCCTGCACCTCGCGGTGGGTCTGCTCGAAGACCGCGCCCTCGACGGTGGCGAAGCACACCGCCCCCTGCCCGGTCGGCACGAATCCGGTGGCCGCCTCCAGGGTGACGGCCGCCGACGGCAGGGCGAAGAGCCGGTCCAGGTCGGGCGCGGCCGGTTTCGTACGGCCGAGCAGGATGTCCAGCAGCCCCATGTCACGCCCCTCCGGTCCCGGGCGGCGCCGGCTCGCCCAGTTCCGCGGAGATCCGGCCGAGCTGCTCAAGGCGCTCCTGAAGGGTCGGGTGCGTGGAGAAGAACCGCGACAGCCCCGGCTTCGAGCCGAGCGCCGGGGTGAAGTAGAACGCGTTGAATGCCTGCACGGTGCGCAGATCCTTGCTCGGGATGCGGGCGACGTCACCCGTGACCTTGGTCAGCGCCGCCGCCAGCGCCGAGGGCCGGCCGGTCAGCAGGGCCGCCGCCCGGTCCGCCGCCAGCTCCCGGTACCGCGACAGCGCCCGGATCAGCAGGAAGCTCAGCGCGTACACCGCCGCCGAGACCCCGATCACCCCGGCCAGCACGGCGGCCGTGTTCTGGTCCCGCCGGCCGCCGAAGAGCTGCGAGTAGAACGCGAACCGCACGATCAGCCCGGCGATCACCCCGAGGAACGAGGCGACCGTCATCACCGCGACGTCCTTGTGCGCGACGTGCGACAGCTCGTGCGCGAGCACGCCCTCCAGCTCGTCCGGCTCCAGCCGCTCCAGCAGTCCGGTGGTCGCGCACACCACCGCGTGGTCCGCCGACCGCCCCGTCGCGAACGCGTTGGGCATGTCCATAGCGGATACGGCGACGACCGGCTTCGGCATGTCCGCCATCGCGCTGAGCCGGTCGACGACCCCGTGCAGCTCGGGATACTCCTCCCGCTCCACCACCCGGCCGCGCATCGCGAACAGGGCGATCCGGTCGGAGAACCAGTACTGCGCCCCGAGCGCCAGCGCCGCGACGACCACGACCAGCACCCAGGAGCGCAGCAGCGCGATCAGCGCGGCCACGAAGGCCACGTAGAGGAGGCCGAGCAGGAACAGCGTGAGTCCCATGCGCACGGTCAGGCGGCGGTCGCTCCGGAAGCGGCTGGGCATCTGCATCACCCCGCGGTCGGGTACTGGTCCCGCTGTCCAGTGTGCACCCGGCCCTCCCCGCGAACGGGTCCTGATCAGCCCAGGAAGCGGCAAAGGGTGTGCCGGGAACGGCAAAAGGTGTGCCGGTGACGGCAAAGGGTCCGCCGGTGACGGCAACGGGTCCGCCGGGAACGGCAACGGGGGCGGCGCCCGGCGCGGTGGCTAGTAGGGCGCCCGGAAGTTCGCGTACCCCAGCAGCACGATCACCGCGGCGACGCAGCCGAGCACCACGGCCGTCGACACCCAGGAGGAGCGCCGCGGCGCCCGCCGGTCGGCCTCGCCCCGGAAGGGGACAGGTCCGGGCGGGTTCTCCTTCCAGCGCGCGGCGAGCATCCGCGCCCGCGCGGACGGCTCCTTGAACTCGGCTCCGTCCGCCCAGCGAAGATCGAACTCCCGTTCCTGATCATCCCGTTCGGGCACGCTCATGTTCTCTTCCCCCTGTCGAACAGCCGTGCATTCACATGTAGCCACCATACGACGGCGCCCCCGCCCTGCGGAAAGCAGGACGGGGGCGCCGGGAAGGCTCACACCCGCACGCGGGTGCGGTCCGGTCACACGTCGAAGTACAGCTCGAACTCGTGCGGGTGCGGACGCAGCTGGAGCGGGGCGATCTCGTTGGTGCGCTTGAGGTCGATCCACGTCTCGATCAGGTCGGACGTGAAGACGTCGCCCTGGAGGAGGAACTCGTGGTCGGCCTCCAGGCGGTCGAGGACCGCGCCGAGGGAGGTCGGGACCTGGGCCACGCTCGCGTGCTCGTCGGGAGCCAGCTCGTAGAGGTCCTTGTCGATCGGCTCGGCCGGCTCGATCTTGTTCTTGATGCCGTCCAGGCCCGCGAGCAGCAGCGCGGAGAAGGCCAGGTACGGGTTGCCGGAGGAGTCGGGCGCGCGGAACTCGACGCGCTTGGCCTTCGGGTTCGAGCCGGTGATCGGGATGCGCATCGCGGCGGAGCGGTTGCGCTGCGAGTACACCAGGTTGATCGGGGCCTCGAAGCCCGGCACCAGGCGGTGGTAGGAGTTCACCGTCGGGTTGGTGAAGGCCAGCAGCGACGGGGCGTGCTTGAGGATGCCGCCGATGTAGTAGCGGGCGGTGTCCGACAGGCCGGCGTAGCCCTGCTCGTCGTAGAAGAGCGGGTCGCCGTTGCTCCACAGCGACTGGTGGACGTGCATGCCCGAGCCGTTGTCACCGAAGATCGGCTTCGGCATGAAGGTCGCGGTCTTGCCGTTCTTCCACGCCACGTTCTTCACGATGTACTTGAAGAGCTGGAGGTCGTCGGCGGCGGCGAGCAGCGTGTTGAACTTGTAGTTGATCTCGGCCTGGCCGGCGGTGCCGACCTCGTGGTGCTGGCGCTCCAGCTGCAGGCCGGAACGCTCCAGCTCCAGGGAGATCTCGGCGCGCAGGTCGGCGAAGTGGTCGACCGGCGGGACCGGGAAGTAGCCGCCCTTGTAGCGGACCTTGTAGCCGCGGTTGTTCTCCACCGCACCGGTGTTCCAGGCGCCGGCCTCGGAGTCGATGTGGTAGAAGGACTCGTTCGCGCCGGTGGCGAAGCGGACGGAGTCGAAGACGTAGAACTCGGCCTCGGGGCCGAAGTACGCGGTGTCGGCGATGCCGGTGGAGGCGAGGTACGCCTCGGCCTTCTTCGCCACGTTCCGCGGGTCGCGGGAGTACTGCTCGCCCGTGATCGGGTCGTGGATGAAGAAGTTGATGTTGACCGTCTTGTCGCGGCGGAAGGGGTCGACGCGCGCGGTGGACAGGTCGGCGCGGAGCGCCATGTCGGACTCGTGGATGGCCTGGAAGCCGCGGATCGAGGAGCCGTCGAAGGCCAGCTCCTCGGCCGGGTCGAAGGCCGAGGCCGGGATCGTGAAGTGCTGCATCACACCCGGCAGGTCGCAGAAGCGGACGTCGACGAACTTGACGTCCTCGTCCGCGATGAACTTCTTGGCCTCGTCGGCGTTCTGGAACATCCAGCTCCTCCTACTCCCGACCGTCCCGCCGGGGTGGTAGATCGTTCGTGCGGCCAGTGCGGGTGGCACACGCTGTCCACGACCCTAGGGACGGGTGGTTTCTCGGGCGTGACCCGTTTGTTTCGCAGAAGTTAACCGGCTCTGTTCCAGCCTGGTCCGGCGCCACCCCGCCCGGTACCGGTCGGAAACGGGCGCAGTACCGTGTACGGGTGGACAAGAGGCAAGCAATCGGATCGTGGCTGTCCGGACCCCGCGCGGCCATGGAGGAGGCGGGCGCCGACTTCGGTTACCGCGGCAAGGAGCTGGGCCTCCCCGAGGAGGGGCCGGGCGCGCTGGCCGGCACCGGCCGCAGGCTGGGCGCCCTGGCCGTCGACTGGGCCCTGTGCCTCCTGATCGCATACGGCCTGATCACCGACGGCTACGGCCAGGCGACCTCGAACTGGGCGCTGCTCATCTTCCTCGTCCTGAGCGTCCTGACCGTCGGCTCGGTCGGCTTCACCCCCGGCAAGCGCCTCTTCGGGATGCGCGTCGTCGAGCTGGGCACCGGCCGGGTCAACCCGCTGCGCGCCCTGCTCCGCTCGGTGCTGCTGTGCGTGGCGGTCCCGGCGCTGATCTGGGACCGCGACGGCCGCGGCCTGCACGACAAGCTGGCCCGCACGGTCGAGGTGCGGATCTGATCCCGGTTTCCGGTACGTGACCCGGGTCCCGGTACGTGACCCGGTCCCCGGTACGTGAAGAGGGGGCGCCCGGGATGATCCGGGCGCCCCCTCGACGTGTACGCGCTCGACGTGTACGCGCTGCGGTGGCGGCTAGCGCGGGCGCTGGCCCCCGCTGCCCTTCGGCATCCGCATGCCCTTGGGCATCGGGCCCTTCGGCAGCGGCATGTTGGTCATCAGGTCGCCCAGCGCGCGCAGCCGGTCGTTGGTCACGGTGACCTGCGGGCCGGTCAGCACGCGCGGCAGCTTCAGCATGGTGGTGCGCACCTTCTTCAGCGGCACCTGGCCCTCGCCGTCGCCCACGATCAGGTCGTGCACGGGGACGTCGGCGACGATCCGGTTCATCTTCTTCTTCTCGGCGGCCAGCAGGGACTTCACCCGGTTCGGGTTGCCCTCCGCGACGAGCACGATGCCGGCCTTGCCGACCGCGCGGTGCACCACGTCCTGGCTGCGGTTCATCGCCACCGCCGGGGTGGTGGTCCAGCCCCGGCCGACGTTGTCCAGCACCGCCGCGGCCGCGCCCGGCTGGCCCTCCATCTGCCCGAAGGCCGCCCGCTCGGCCCTGCGCCCGAACACGATCGCCGTCGCGAGGAAGGCGAGCAGCAGGCCCAGGATGCCGAGATAGATGGGGTGACCGATCAGGAAACCGATCGCGAGGAGAACACCGAAGACGATGATTCCGACAGCCGCGAGTACAAGGCCGATCTTCTTGTCGGCCCTGCGGGTCATCTTGTAGGTCAGAGCGATCTGCTTCAGTCGCCCGGGGTTCGCGGCGTCCGCCGCGTTGTCCTTCCTCGCCATGACGTGAAGTCTACGTGGCCCCGGGAGCGCCGACGAAGGCAGTGTCCCGGGTGGCGGGGGGAGGAGGGGTGCGGCGGAGCGGCGGGGATGGGTCAGGGGCGGCCGGACAGGGCCTGCTGGAGCACGCGCTCGGCCTCGACGCGGTCCTTGGCGCGGCGGCGGTCCTCCAGCACGGACGTCCAGGCGTTGCGGCGGGCGGTGCGCTGGCCGCCGCTCATGAGCAGCGACTCGACTGCGCGCAGGGCTTCGGTGAACGACGGGATGGCGGTGGCGCGTGTGACGGTCGTCATTACTTCGTTGACGGGCGCGGCCTGCATCGTGGAGGTCCCCCCTCGGGACTGCTCAGGGTATGGGCGAACGGGATGCACGGGGTGTGACTCCAGGGTCACTGCTTGGTGTTACCAGGGCGTGACCGAGGGGTCAAACACCCGTGAAGCCCCGGCGCCGGGCGCCGGAACTGCGCCGCGGCCCTGACGGGTGTCCTCAACTGCGAGGACGGTCAGGACCGCGGTGAATCGGTCACTACCGATCGGTAGCCTCTTGTGCGCGAATTCACAGAGTCGTCGCGCGGTGGGTCATACGGCGACGGAACGGCGCTGTTCCTCGGCCATCTGGAAGAGGCGGCCGGCGCGGTACGAGGAGCGCACCAGCGGGCCGGACATGACGCCGGAGAAGCCGATCTGCTCGGCCTCCTCCTTCAGCTCCACGAACTCGTGCGGCTTGACCCAGCGCTCGACGGGGTGGTGGCGCACCGAGGGCCGCAGGTACTGCGTGATGGTGACCAGCTCGCAGCCCGCCTCGTGCAGCTGCCGCAGCGCCTCGCTGACCTCCTCGCGGGTCTCGCCCATGCCGAGGATCAGGTTGGACTTGGTGACCAGGCCGAAGTCGCGGGCCTCGGTGATGACCTTCAGGGAGCGCTCGTAGCGGAAACCGGGGCGGATGCGCTTGAAGATCCGCGGCACCGTCTCGACGTTGTGCGCGAAGACCTCGGGGCGCGAGGAGAAGACCTCGGCGAGCTGCTCAGGGACCGCGTTGAAGTCCGGGGCCAGCAGCTCGACCTTGGTGCGGCCGTCCGCGCGGTCGGCGGTCTGCTGGTGGATCTGGCGCACGGTCTCGGCGTACAGCCAGGCGCCGCCGTCCGCCAGGTCGTCGCGGGCGACGCCGGTGATGGTGGCGTAGTTCAGGTCCATGGTGACCACGGACTCGCCGACGCGGCGCGGCTCGTCACGGTCGAGCGCCTCGGGCTTGCCGGTGTCGATCTGGCAGAAGTCGCAGCGCCGGGTGCACTGGTCGCCGCCGATGAGGAAGGTCGCCTCGCGGTCCTCCCAGCACTCGTAGATGTTCGGGCAGCCGGCTTCCTGGCAGACCGTGTGCAGGCCCTCGCTCTTCACCAGGTTCTGCATCTTGGTGTACTCGGGGCCCATTTTCGCCCGGGTCTTGATCCACTCGGGCTTGCGCTCGATGGGGGTCTGGCTGTTGCGGACCTCCAGGCGCAGCATCTTGCGTCCGTCGGGTGCGACTGCGGACACGACCGGCTCCCTAGCGATTGATTCTTCGGCGTTCTTCAGGGTACGCCTGCTGATTTGTTGCCCGGCGAGGGCGCTGGCCTTGCGGGCCCCGCCCCCCCCGGACCCCCGGTTCGGCCCGTACAGCCCGTACAGCCCGTACAGCCCGTACGGGCCCGTAAGGCCTCGTCCTCAGACGCCGGACGGGCTGAGGGGTTCGGTCGCCCGGGGTTTTTCGATCACCCGGGGTTTCAAGTCCGCGTTCTCCAGGACGTCCCGCAGGTGGCGTTCGACGACCGGCAGGACCTCCTCGATGGTGATGTCGCGGCCCAGTTCGGCGGCGAGGGAGGCGACGCCCGCGTCGCGGATGCCACAAGGGATGATCTTGTCGAACCACTTGTTGTCGGGGTTCACGTTGAACGAGAAGCCGTGCATGGTGACGCCCTTGGCGACGCGGATGCCGATCGCGGCGATCTTGCGGTCCTCGCGGCGCTGGCCGGCGTTGGAGGGCGCGTACTCCGGGCCGTCGAGCCGGGGGTCGAACTCGTCGTCGGTCAGGCGCGGGTCGAAGTCCAGGGAGAGGCCCCCGAGGGCCGGGCGCTGCTCCACCGGGTCGCCGAGGACCCAGACGCCGCTGCGGCCCTCCACCCGGGTCGCCTCCAGGCCGAACTCCGCGCAGGCCCGGATCAGGGCCTCCTCCAGACGCCGGACGTGCGCGACCACGTCCACCGGGCGCGGGAGCTTCTGGATCGGGTAGCCCACGAGCTGCCCGGGGCCGTGCCAGGTGATCTTGCCGCCGCGGTCCACGTCGATGACCGGGGTGCCGTCGAGGGGGCGCTCGCTGTCGTCCGTGCGCCGGCCCGCGGTGTACACCGGCGGGTGCTCCAGCAGCAGCACGGTGTCCGGGATCTCGTCGGCGAACCGCGCCGCGTGCACCCGGCGCTGCTCGTCCCACGCCTCCTGGTAATCGACGGACTCCGCACCGAACCCCATACGGACGAACCGCAACCCGTTCACGGCAAGCGCCTCCCTGGATGACGTAAGGCACGAATCGTGCCCACGCCACTGTACGTCCGCCCCTAGGGGCACCGGCCGGCGCCGCCGTCGTCAGCAGAACGGGCAATCCTCACACGATCGGATGAATGGATGGGGAAGTGTGCGATCCGGCGCTTACTCTCCGCTACATTCTCGCCGTCCACGAGGCCATAAGGGCTGCTCACAGGCAATCCGGGCACTTCGAACGCCTGGAAGGCAGGAGACCGCACCGCACCATGACGGAACGACCCGCGCAGCGCACCCCCAACCGCCAGCTCGCCGCGCTCATCGCCGAAGCCGGCTTCTCCAACGCGGGTCTCGCGCGTCGCGTCGACCAGCTCGGCCTCGAACACGGGCTGGACCTGAGATACGACAAGACGTCCGTCACCCGGTGGCTGCGCGGCCAGCAGCCCCGCGGCACCACCCCCGCCCTGATCGCCGAGGTCTTCACCCGGCGCCTCGGCCGCCGGCTCACCGCCCAGGACCTCGGCCTGGACGCCTGCGCCCCGGTCTACGCGGGGCTGGAGTTCGCCGCCACCCCCGAGGAGGCCGTCGACATCGTCAGCGGCCTGTGGCGCAAGGACTCCGGCAGCCACGCCGAACTGCGCAAGATCGCGTTCACCCCGGCGGGCCTGGTGGTGCCGAGCCGGGACTGGCTGATCGGCCGCGCCGACGACAAGGTGGCCCGCGCGGAGGTGCCGGTACGGGTCCCCGCCCAGGGCCGCCCGGCGGTGCCCGGCATCCCGGCCCAGCTCGGTCCGGGCCGGCGGCGCGCACCCGGCGACCGCAGCCCCGGACTGCGGGTCGGCGCCGGTGACCTCGCGGCGCTGCGGTCGGTCGGCGAGCTGTTCCGCACCCTCGACGACCGCTACGGCGGCGGCCACGCCCGGCAGGCCCTCGTCCGCTACCTCGAACACGAACTGGAGCCCATGCTCCGCGGCAGCTACGCCGAGCAGACCGGCCGGCGCCTGTTCGCCGCCGCGGCCGACCTGACCCGGCTCGCCGGCTGGACCTCGTACGACATCGCCGCGCACGGGCTCGCGCAGCGGTACTTCGTGCAGGCGCTGCGGCTGTCCCAGGCGGCCGGGGACCGGGCCTACGGGTCCTACGTGCTGGTCACCATGAGCCGGCAGGCGGTCTACCTCGGCCACGGCCGGGAGGCGGTGCAGCTCGCCCGCGTCGCCCAGCAGGGCGTGGGGGCCGCCGCGCCGCCCGTCGTGCAGGCGCTGCTGCACGCGTCCGAGGCGCGCGGGCACGGCGTCCTCGGGGAGGTGCGGGCCTGCACGTCCGCGCTGGTGCGGGCCGAGCGGGCGATGGAGGCCGCGCGGCCCGGGGACGAGGTGCCGCACTGGGCGCGGTTCTTCGACGAGGCGCAGCTCGCCGACGAACTCGGGCACTGCCACCGGGATCTGCAGCAGTTCCGGGCGGCGGCGCAGCACGCGGAGCGCTCGCTGCAGTTGCGCGCGCACTCCTACGCGCGCAGCCGTCTCTTCTGCCGGGTCGTGCTCGCCACCGCGCGCCTCGGGCTGGGGGAGCTGGACCAGGCGTGCCAGTTGGGGGCCGAGGCGGCCGGGCAGGCGGCGGAGATGCGGTCGGTGCGGGCGGTGGAGTACGTACGCGACTTCGAGCGTCGGCTGGAGCCGTACAAGGATGCCGCGCCCGTGCGGGGTTACCGCGACAAGGTCGCGGCACTCGGGTAGCCCCCCGGCTGGGGGCGCCCGTGGGGCGGGTGCGAGTGCGGGTGCGGGTGCGCTGTGGCTGGTCGCGCAGTTCCCCGCGCCCCTTTCGGGGCGCCCACCGCGCGGCGGGGATGTCCGGTCGGCCACGACGGTGCCTGTGGGGCGGGCGCGGGTGTGCTGTGGCTGGTCGCGCAGTTCCCCGCGCCCCTTACGGGGCGCCCACCGCGCGGCGGGGACGTCCGGTCGGCCACGACGGTGCCTGTGGGGCGGGTGCGGGTGCGCTGTGGCTGGTCGCGCAGTTCCCCGCGCCCCTTTCGGGGCGCCCACCGCGCCGCCCGATCGGCCACGACGACCCCGCAACCGAACACCGCCCCTCAAGGGGCGCGAGGAACTGCGCGACGAGCCACGACGGACTCGCAGTCGAAGTGCGCCCCCCAAGGGGCGCGGGGAACTGCGCGACCAGCCACGACGGGCCCGCAGTCGAAGTGCGCCCCTCAGGGGGCGCGGGGAACTGCGCGATCGGTCGTGGCGGGCCCGCGGTCGGAGGGTGCTGCTTGTCAGGGGGCCGTGGCCGGGACGGGCCCCGTCAGGCCGCCGCCGCGCGGTGGGGCTCCGCCCGGTGGAGAGAGCCGGTCGTGCCGAGGTCCGTCAGGATGGCCGTCGCGGCCCGCCGCGCCGAGTGCAGCGCCCCCTGCACCGTGCTCATCCCCCGGTGGTCACCGCAGACGTACAGCCCCGCCAGCAGCCGTACGGGCCGGCGCGGATCGTGCGGCGGCCGCATCGCCGGCACCGCCTCCGCCGTGTGGTGCACGGCCAGCGTCTCCCAGCGCGCCGTCGAGGTGCCGTACAGCCGGGCGAGGTGGACGCGTACGGCGGTGTCCGCGTCGGGCGGCGGCGGGCCGAGCACGGTCGACGACACCAGCGCGCGCCCGGCCGGGGCCCGGGTCGGGTCGACCTCGCTGACCACGGCCGTGTGCGCGACCGGACCGCCGCGGTCGGAGTCCAGCAGCAGGGCCGCTCCGGTCGCGGGCGGCTCGTCGGCCGTGTGGTGCACCACCGTCACCGGATGGAAGTCCGGCACGCGCAGTCCGGGCAGCAGCCCGGCGGCGGCGCGCGCGTCGGTGGCCAGCAGCACCGCGCGGCAGCGCAGCACCCCGTGCCCGGCGGTGGTCACCGCGTTCGTGGCGACCGCGGTGACCCGCACGCCGGTCCGCACGGTGCCCGGCGGAAGCTTCGCGGCCAGCAGCTCCGGCAGGACCTCCGCGCCGCCCTCCGGCAGGCACAGCCGCCCGCCCGCGAAGGTGCGCAGCGCGAGGTCGGCGCAGCGGCTGGAGGTGGAGAGGTCCGGGTCGCAGAGCAGCGCGGCGAGCAGCGGCCGCAGGAAGCCGTCGATCGTACGGGCGGGCAGCCCGCGCACGGCGAGCGCCTGCCGCGCGGACAGCTCCGGACGGGCGAGGAGCCGGTCGGCCGGGGTGGCCGCGAGCCGGGCCAGCGCGGCGCCCAGCCGGGCCTGGTCGACGGCGGACCCGAGCGGGGCCCCGGCCCGGCCCCTGCGGGCCGCGGGGGCCCAGGAGGCGGCTCCTGGCCGTCCCGTGCCGGGGAGGGGCCGCTGGGCACCGGTGAGGGCGCGTACGGCGTGCAGTGCGCCCCTTGCGCCCCCGGCGCCCGTAGGGGCGCCCGCCCGGTGCAGGAGCCCTTCGCTGTGGAGGAGCACCCCGGGCGCGAACGGTCGCAGGGCGAGCCCGTCCAGGCCGGGCGCGAGCCGCAGCTCGGGGGAGGACGTCGACAGCAGCTGGCCGATCCGGTCGAGCCGGAAGCCGTCGATCTTCTCGGTCGCCATCCGGCCGCCCACGACGGGCGCGGCCTCCAGGACGACCGTCGACACTCCCTGGCTGGTCAGCCGGTGCGCCGCCGCGAGGCCGGCGACTCCGGCCCCCACGATCACGACGTCCGCCTGGTACGCGGGCTCAAGCACGTGCCCCTCCTCGCGGTTGCGCGGCCGCTGGAGACGTCATGCCCCCAACATGCTTCCGGAATACCGGAGTTCAGACCGAGCGTAGGTCCGTACCCGGCCCGCGACAGTCGCACGGGACCAGGGCACGGTCGCACGCCGGTCGCATACCCCGACCCCGGCCGCGCCCGCCCGGCACCGGGTGCCACAACCGAGCACGCCCCGCGCGCGCCTGGGCGCGCCCCGCCCTGAACGGGCCCCCGCTCACCTCAGTCCGCACGCCCCGCGCACGCGCCCCGCCCGCGTCCCCGCGATCGCCCGCCCGTCGCCGGGCGGGAGCGGAGCCGCAGGGTCTCGCCGGGGGCGCCCGGCGCACACCCCTGCGGCCGGCCGGCGCGCACCCCGCAGACGGCCGGCGCGCACGCTCCGTTGCCGGCCGGCGCACACGCCCCGCCCACTCCTCGGGCAGTCGCCTTCGGCTGTCCTTACAGCGCCGCCCGGATCGCCCCGTCGATCTCCGGGAACGCGAAGCGGAAGCCCGACTCCTGGAGGCGGGTCGGCAGGACGCGGGCGCTGCCCAGGATGTCGCCGGACATCTCGCCCAGGACCGTGCGCAGCACCGCCGCCGGTACCGGGAACGGCGTCGGCCGGTGCAGGACCCGGCCCATCGCCGCGGTGATCTCCGCGTTGGTGCGCGGCTGCGGCGCGGTCAGGTTGAACGGCCCGGACAGGTCCTCCCGGCGCAGCAGGTGCCGGATCGCGGCGACCTCGTCGTGCAGCGCCACGAACGACCAGTACTGCCGCCCGTCGCCCAGCCGCCCACCGAGCCCCGCCTTGAACAGCGGGAACAGCTTCCCCCAGGCCCCGCCGCCGCGCGCGACGACCAGCCCGGTCCGGGGGAACACCGTCCGCACGCCCGCCTCCCGGGCGGGCGCCGCCGCGGCCTCCCACTCCACGCACACCCCGGGCAGGAACCCCTCGCCCGCCGGCGCGCTCTCGTCCACCGCCGACTCGCCGGTCCCGCCGTAGAAGCCGATCGCGCTGCCGTTGACGAAGACGGCGGGAGGCCGGTCCATCGCGGCGATCGTCCGGGCGAGCGCCGTCGTGCCCTGGACGCGGCTGTCGCGGATACGCGCCTTGTACGCCGCCGTCCAGCGCCGGTCGCCGACCCCGGCCCCGGCGAGGTTCACCACGGCGTCGCAGCCGGCCAGCCCCGCCGCGTCCACCCGGCCGCTTCCCGGGTCCCACCGGACCTCACCGGGCCCGCGAGGGGGCCGCCGCACCAGCCGCACCACCTCGATCCCGTCCGTCGTCAGGGACCGCACCAGCGCGCTGCCGATCAGACCGGACGCGCCGGCCACCGCGATTCGGGAAGGTTCCATGGGCCCATCCTGCCGTCACCCGCCACCACCTGCGACGGCGACGCCCCCGGGCGGCGACG
This sequence comes from Streptomyces sp. CRN 30, assembly GCF_034105845.1. Lineage (NCBI taxonomy): Bacteria > Bacillati > Actinomycetota > Actinomycetes > Kitasatosporales > Streptomycetaceae > Streptomyces > Streptomyces sp. CRN 30. Next base: position 44,200 of record NZ_JAVRHI010000154.1, read on the forward strand.
CCCCCGGGCGGCCCGGGGCGACGGCGGCCGCGCCGTAGAGTGACCGCCATGCGAGACGTGCTCATACGACAGGCCAGGCCGGACGACGAAGAGGCGCTGCGCCGGATCGACCGGGAGACCTGGTCCCCGCTCCACGCGGTCTCGCCGCCGCCGGCCCCGGACACCCCCTTCTTCCGGGACCACTCCGGGCCCGAGGCCCACCTCGTCGCCGAACTCGACGGCCGGGTCGTCGGCTACCTCCGCCTCGGACACCCCACCGGCCTCGCCTCCAACCGGCACGTACGCGCCGTCCACGGTCTGGCCGTCGACGACGCGGCCCGCGGCCACGGCATCGGCCGCGCCCTGGTCCGCGGCGCCGTCGAGGAGGCCCGCCGCCTCGGCGCCCGCCGCCTCACCCTGCGCGTCCTCGGCCCCAACACCACCGCCCGGGGGCTCTACGAGTCCGAGGGCTTCGTCGTCGAAGGCGTCCAGCCGGAGGAGTTCCTCCTCGACGGCACCTACGTCGACGACATCCTGATGGGCCGCTCGCTGCTCTGAGCGGTGCCGGTCAGGAAGCGACCGGCGCCCCGGTGTCCACGGCCCGCGTCGCGTCCGCCGCGCGCTCCGCCTCCCCGGCCACCTCGTCCGCCGTCAGCACGTACCCGGTCGAGGCGTCGGAGGTGGAGCGCGCGAAGACCATCCCGTACACCCGGCCGTCCGTGGTCAGCAGCGGCCCGCCGGAGTTCCCCGGCCGGACCGTGGAACGTATCGCGTAGATCTCCCGGGTCACCTCGGCGTCGCCGTAGATGTTCCGGCCCCGCGCCTCGACGCGGTTCGCGACCGTCGCCGCCCGCAGGTCCAGGTCGCCGTCCTGCGGATACCCGGCGACCACCGCCGCCGCGCCCCGGCCGGCCTCGTCGTCGAACCGCAGGACCGGCGCGCTCAGCTCCGGCACGTACAGCACGGCCACGTCCTTGTCCGGGTCGAACAGCACCACCCGCGCCCCGTACGTCCGCCCGACGCCGCCCACCCGCACACTCGGGTCGTCGATGCCCGCCACCACGTGCGCGTTGGTCATCACGTGCCGCTCGGCGTACACGAACCCGCTGCCCTCGCGGCCCTGACCGCCCGCCACGCCCTCGATCTTCACCGTGCTCAGCTTCGCCGCGTCGGTCGCGGCCGCCGTCACACTGTCCCCGGACGGCTCGGCGACCCGCGCGGTCGACTCGTTCTCGAACGGGTTGAAGACCTGCGGGAACCCGGCCTCCGTCAGCGCCGACGTGGCCCGCGCGAACCACGCCGGGGTGGTGTCCGGCATCGTCCGCTGCACCGCGCCGAGCAGCGCCGAGTCCCGGATCGCGGAGGCGAGCAGCGGCGTCGGCGACGCGGCCAGCACACTCGCCGCCACCCACGCCACGATCAGCGCCGCCACCGAGTTGGCGACCGCCCCGCCGACCCCGTCGGCCACCCGCAGCGGACCGTCGTCCAGCTCCCGCCGCAGCCGCAGCGCGAGCCGCCCCGCCAGCTCGTGCCCCAGCGCCGCAGGCACCAGCACCGTCCCCACCGCGACCACGGTCGCCGTCGTCGTCCCCGCCGTCACCAGGTCCATCACCCACGGCAGGACCCACACCCCGACGACCGCGCCGCCGACGAAGCCGGCGAGCGAGACGCAGCCGGCCACCAGCCCGCGCCGGTACCCGGATACCGCGAACGCCAGGACCACCAGTCCCAGCACGATGTCGAGCAGATCCACGCGAGCCGCCTTCCTGTCGGACCCTGGCACCCCCGGTACGTGCCGTGAGGGCCCGGTGATCAGCCGGTCCCGCACGACCTGCCGGTATCCGGCCGTCCGTGCGGTCAACCGGGAAAACGTCGCGGACCGGGACGATGGTTCCACCGGGTGGCACAACGCACGTCGCGGACCGTCCCGAACCGGCGGACAGTGGTGTCCATGCGTGTGGTGGTGCGAAGGGCGCGGAAGCGGGCGGAGCGGCGCGCGGTGCCCATACCCGCGCCCGCCCGCACCTCCGCCCGCACCTCCGGCCGCTCCTCCGCCCGAACGCCCGCCCGCGCCTCCGGCCGGGCCCTGCTCGCCTGCCTGCCCGGCCTCGCCGCCGTGGCCGCGCTGGCGCTCTGCGCGAGCGGCGTCGAGCGGACCGTCGCCGCCGGAGCCCGCTCCGAGGCCCGGCCCGACAGCCCGTACTCCGCCCCGCGCCCGGAGATCGTGGACCGCGCGTCCTGGCTGGCGGGCGCCGCCCGCGACCAGCCGCCCCCGCGCTACGACGACCAGGTCGTCGCCGTCTTCGTGCACCACACCGACACCCCGAACGGCTACGACTGCGCCGACACCCCCCGCATCCTGCGCGACATCTACTCCGGCCAGACCGGCGGCCGCGACTGGGACGACCTCGGCTACAACTTCGTCGTCGACCGCTGCGGCACCGTCTACGAAGGCCGGGCCGGGGGCGTCGAACGGGCCGTGACCGGCGCCCACACCCAGGGGTTCAACCACCGCACCGCCGGCGTCGCCGCCCTCGGCACCTTCACCGAGGGGGTGCCCGTGCCCCGCCCCATGACCGACGCGATCGCCGCCGTGACCGCGTGGAAGCTCGGCCCTTCCGGCACCGATCCGCGCGGCCGGGTCCGGCTGGTCTCCAGCAACGGCCTCAGCCGGTACGCCGCCGGGACCGCCGTCGCGCTGCCCGCCGTCGCCGGGCACGACGACGGATACCAGACCAGTTGCCCGGGGGCCGCCCTCAGCGCCGAGCTGCCGCGCGTCCGGGACCGGGCGGCCCGCCTCCAGGGCCGCGGACCCGCCGCACAGGACGGTCACAGCGGGCGCGCAGCCCCCGCAGATCCGGGCCCCCTACGGTCGGTGCCACGAACCGACCGGAGGTGGGGACCATGAACGACCGTCACGCCCGTCACACCCGTCACGACCACCGTCACGATCACCGTCACGACCGCAAGCCCTGGGGCGCGGCGCTGCGCCGCCCCTGGACGGCCCTGGCCGCCGCCGCGGCCGTCGTGCTCGGTCCGGCCGCCGTCACCGCCTCCGCCCTCGACCAGGCCAACGCCGCACCGCGGCACCACGCGAACGGCCCGAAGGCCGAGCAGACCCAGGCGTACCTGCCGGCGGAGACCCGCCGCCGCACAGCCGCCTGACCCCGGCCCGCGTCAGTCGTCGCCGAACCGCTCCCACAGCCGCGGGAACCGCTCCGCCAGCGCCCGGTCGTCCTCCAGGTCGACCGGCGTCCCGAGCGGTTCGGCGGAGGCGGGCACGATGCCCAGGTCCGGGGCGACGGTGCCGGTGAGCTGCTCGTACGCCTCGTCGGCCGCGTAACCGAGGTCCTCGCCGTCGCCGTCGACCTCCTCGTCGAAGTCGTCCAGCAGACCGGCGAGCGCGTCGGGGGTGTGCACGGCACCCTCGTACACCTCCCGGCCCTGGCCGATCAGCCAGCACCGGAAGTAGTCGAAGGCGTCGTCGCTCGCCCCGCCGAGCAGGATCCACGCGGCGCCCCACAGCTCCCACGTCCAGGCGCGGTTGTAGCGGGCCTCGAAGTGACGGGCGAAGTCCAGGACCGACTCCGGGTCCAGCCGGCAGAGCCGCTCCACCAGCAGCTCGGCCTGGTCCTCCGGGTCGCCCTCGGCACCCCGGCGGGCGTCGTCGATCAGCTCCCAGAACTCGGTCTCGTCCATCACGCGTCCAGCATCGGCCCTGCACGCGCGGGGCGCACGTCCGGACGGCGGATCGTTACCTCGGACGACCCCGGTCAACCGCCGTACGGGCGGCCGGTCCTCCGCCGTACAGGGCGGCGAGGCGCCGGGCGTCGTCCCGGAAGCGCTCGCGCAGCTCCGGCGGGGCCAGTACCTCCGCCTCCGGGCCCAGCGAGCCGAGCTGGGCGTGGGCGACGTCCGCCGACTCCACCGGGAGGGTCAGCTCGATCCACCCGTCGGCGTCCGGCGGCCCGGCGGCGGCCAGGGCCTCCCGGGCCACCTGCCGGTCCACGGCGTGCGGGAGCCGCCGTACGCCCCGCCCGGACAGCCGGACCACCACCTCGGTCCGCAGGATCGAGCGGGCGAACCGCTCCGCCCGCTCCGCCCAGAACCCGGGCAGGTCGAACCCCTCGTCCCGGGTGAACCGCTCCCCGCCGGCAACCTCGACGGAGGCGAACCGGTCGATGCGGTAGACCCGGAACGAGTCCCCGTCGGCCACCCGCGCGCACAGGTACCAGACCCCCGCCTTCAGGACCAGCCCGTACGGCTCCAGCTCCCGCTCGACCTCCCGCTCCGCCTCCCGGCCGGCCCCCTGCTCGCCGCGCCGGTAGCGGGCGGCGATCCGGCGGTCGTCCCACACCGCCTCCGCCACCGCGGGCAGCACCTCCGGCGGCTCCGGCTCCGAGAACCAGCCCGGGGCGTCCAGGTGGAACCGCTGCGCCGCCGTACGGGACGCGTCCCGCAGGGACGGCAGCAGCGCCGCCGACACCTTCAGCCGGGCCGCCGACGCCGCGTCCGCCAAGCCCATCTCGCGCAGCGCCCCCGGCACCCCGGACAGGAACAGCGCCTCCGCCTCGCCGCGGTGCAGACCGGTCAGCCGGGTGCGGTAGCCGCCGATCAGCCGGTAGCCGCCGGCCCGGCCCCGGTCCGCGTAGACCGGCACCCCCGCCTCGGACAGCGCCTGCGCGTCCCTCGTCACCGTCCGCTCCGACACCTCCAGCTCCGCCGCCAGCTCGGCGGCGGTCATCGAGGGCCGGGACTGGAGCAGCAGGACCATCTTGATGAGGCGGGCGGCACGCATGGCCCACATCATGGCCCACAGCACGCAGGAGGCCCCCGCCGTACGGCGGGGGCCTCCTCGACGGACGACCGACGGACGACCGACGGACGACCGGCTTACAGGCCGTAGCGCTCGCGCGCCTCCTTCACGGCCGTCGCCTTGACCTCGCCGCGCCGGGCCAGCTGGGCCAGCGCCGCGACGACGACGGACTCCGCGTCGATGCCGAAGTGCCGGCGGGCGTCCTCACGGGTGTCCGACAGGCCGAAGCCGTCGGCGCCCAGCGAGGACCAGTCCTGCTCGACCCACTGCGCGATCTGGTCGGGGACCTGGCGCATGTAGTCGGAGACCGCCAGTACCGGGCCCTCGGCGCCCTGGAGCGCCTGACGGACGTACGGGGTGCGGTCCTCGCCGCGCAGCAGCGCCGCGTCGGCGTCCATCGCGTCCCGGCGCAGCTCCGTCCAGGAGGTCGCGGACCACACGTCGGCGGCCACGCCCCACTCCTCGGCGAGCAGCTTCTGCGCCTTCAGCGTCCAGTGGATCGCCGTACCGGAGGCGAGGAGCTGGACGCGCGGGGCGTTGGCGACCGGGGTCAGACCGGCCGACTCCGCCGTGTTGAAGCGGTACAGGCCCTTGACGATGGCCTCGTCGATGCCCAGGCCCTGCGGCTTCGCGGGCTGCGGCATCGGCTCGTTGTAGACGGTGAGGTAGTAGAAGACGTTCTGGTCCTCACCGGGCTTCGCCTCGCCGTACATCCGGCGCAGGCCCTCGCGGACGATGACGGCGATCTCGTAGGCGAACGCCGGGTCGTAGGAGAGGGACGCCGGGTTGGTGGCGGCGATGACCGGGGTGTGGCCGTCGGCGTGCTGGAGGCCCTCACCGGTCAGGGTGGTGCGGCCGGCCGTGGCGCCGATTAGGAAGCCGCGGCCGAGCTGGTCGCCGAGCTGCCACATCTGGTCGGCCGTGCGCTGCCAGCCGAACATCGAGTAGAAGATGTAGAACGGGATCATCGCCTCGCCGTGCGTGGCGTACGCGGTGGACGCGGCGATGAAGTCGGCCATCGAGCCGGCCTCGGTGATCCCCTCGTTGAGGATCTGCCCGTTCTCGGCCTCCTTGTAGTACATCAGCTGGTCGCGGTCGACCGGCTCGTACGTCTGGCCCTTGGGGGAGTAGATGCCCAGGGACGGGAAGAGGCTCTCCATGCCGAAGGTGCGCGCCTCGTCGGGGACGATCGGCACCCAGCGCTTGCCGGTCTCCTTGTCGCGGACCAGGTCCTTGACCAGCCGGACGAACGCCATCGTCGTCGCCACGGACTGCGAACCGGAGCCCTTGTCGAAGGCGGCGAACGCCTTCTCGGCGGGCGCGGGCAGCGGCGCGAGGGCGTGGGTGCGGCGGGCCGGGGCCGGACCGCCGAGCGCCGCGCGGCGCTCCTGGAGGTAGCGGACCTCGGGGGAGTCGGCGCCGGGGTGGCCGTAGGGGACCACGCCGTCGACGAAGTCGCTGTCCTTGATCGGCAGGCCGAGGAGGTCGCGCATCTCCTTGAACTCGTCCACCGTCAGCTTCTTCATCTGGTGGTTGGCGTTCTTGGAGGCGAAGCCCTTGCCGAGGGTGTGGCCCTTGACCGTCTGGGCCAGGATCACGGTCGGCTGTCCCTTGTGGGCCAGCGCGGCCTTGTACGCGGCGTAGACCTTGCGGGCCTCGTGGCCGCCGCGGCTGAAGTGGAAACACTCCAGGATCTTGTCGTCGCTCAGCAGCTTCGCCATCTCGACGAGCGCCGGGTCCTTGCCGAAGAAGTCCTGGCGGATGTAGGCGGCGTCGCGGGTCTGGTACGTCTGGACCTGCGCGTCCGGTACCTCGCGCAGCCGGCGGACGAGCGCGCCGGTGGTGTCGAGCCGGAACAGCTCGTCCCAGGCGGTGCCCCAGAGCGTCTTGACGACGTTCCAGCCGGAGCCGCGGAAGAGGGCCTCCAGCTCCTGCACGATCTTGAAGTTGGCGCGGACCGGACCGTCGAGGCGCTGCAGGTTGCAGTTGATGACGAAGGTCAGGTTGTCCAGGCCCTCGCGGGCGGCCAGCGTCAGCGCGGTGGTCGACTCCGGCTCGTCCATCTCGCCGTCGCCGAGGAACGCCCAGACGTGCGACTCGGAGACGTCCTTGATGCCGCGGCTGGTCAGGTACCGGTTGAACCGGGCCTGGTAGATCGCGGAGATGGGCCCGAGACCCATCGACACGGTCGGGAACTCCCACAGCCAGGGCAGGCGGCGCGGGTGCGGGTAAGACGGCAGGCCGTTGCCGCCGGACTCGCGGCGGAAGTTGTCGAGGTGGCCCTCGTTCAGCCGGCCGTCGAGGAACGCGCGGGCGTAGATGCCGGGGGAGGCGTGGCCCTGGACGTAGAGCTGGTCGCCGGAGCCGTCCCCCTCCTTGCCGCGGAAGAAGTGGTTGAAGCCGGTCTCGTAGAGCCAGGCCGCGGAGGCGAAGGTGGCGATGTGGCCGCCGACGCCGTGTTTGCTGCCGCGGGTCACCATCGCCGCCGCGTTCCAGCGGTTCCAGGCGGTGATCCGCTGCTCCATCTCCTCGTCGCCGTCCACGGCGGGCTCGGCGGAGGTGGGGATGGTGTTGACGTAATCCGTTTCGAGGAGCTTCGGCAGGGCGACGCCGGCTCCCTCGGCACGCTCCAGCGTGCGCCGCATCAGGTACGCGGCACGGTGCGGTCCGGCCGCCTTCGCGACGGCGTCCAGGGAGGCCCGCCATTCGGCGGTCTCCTCCGGGTCCCGGTCCGGGAACTGGTCCAGTTCGCTCGGCTGGATGGCGTGGGGGTCGGTCATGTCGCCGCCTTCCTCAGTCGAAGGGGGTTCCCTCATCGGTAAGGGTTCGGGGGTGCCCTTGGTCTTTGGCAGGACAGGGCGTGGGCTCCGGTGGGAGTCCATCGGTGACTGTAACTCCCTGATCGATGATCGATCAAAGGGTTGACGGGCAAAACATCTTGATCACGAGAAAGTAGGCACGCGGTGCCTTCGCCGATGGCACGGGGTGACTGTCCCTGCGGGGTGTTCGTGCAGGTGAGCGCGGTCGGGCTCGGGTGGATGGGGGTGGTGAGCGGCGGCTGCGGCTGCGGCGGGGTTGCTCGCGCCCCTCAAGGGGCGCGGGGAACTGCGCGAAACAGCGGGGTCTGGGGGCGCAGCCCCCAGGAGCAGGGGCACAGCCCGCAAAATCAAGGGCGCGGCGCGCAGCCCAGGACGTGGGACTTGACCAGGTCGGGAATGCGCGGGTCACGCCGCTTGAACGCCGCGACCAACTCCTCATGCTCCTCGGCATAAGACTGCTGCACCGTGCCCAGCCACCGTATCGACAGCGCGGTGAACACCTCGATCCCGAGCCCCTCCCACGTGTGCAGCAGCACCGAGTTCCCGGCCGCCCGCACCAGCTCCCGGTGGAACCCGACCGTGTGCCGGACCTGCGCCGTCCCGTCCGCCGTCCGGTCCGCCTCGTAGAGCGCCCCGACGTGCGGCTCGAGCGCCGAGCAGTCCGACGCGAGCCGCTCGGCCGCCAGCTCCGCCGCGATCGCCTCAAGGCCGGCCCGCACCGGGTAGCTCTCCTCCAGGTCCGCGGCCGTCAGGTTCCGCACCCGCACGCCCTTGTTGGGCGCCGACTCGATCAGCCGCAGCGACTCCAGCTCGCGCAGCGCCTCCCGCACCGGCGTCTGGCTGACCTCCAGCTCGGTGGCGATCCGCCGCTCCACGATCCGCTCGCCCGGCTGCCAGCGTCCGCTGATGATCCCTTCCAGGATGTGCTCGCGGATCTGTTCGCGCAGCGAGTGGACGACGGGCGCGGTCATGAGGGCTCCTTAGGGAGGGGCCCGTTCCGGCCCCCTGGGGCGTTGACGAATAGACAATACGGCCGCCGGCCCCGCGCGGAAGGGCGCATACGGGGGCTTTCACGCAGGTGAGACAAGGCTTACACGTACGTGACGCGGAACGACGGCGCCCCCGCCCGGAGTGTTCCGGGCGGGGGCGCCGTAGGACCGAAAGAGGTCAGCGGGAGGTCAGAGGCCCAGCTCGACCTCGAACTCGCCCGCCTCCAGGATCGCCTTGACCGCGGTGAGGTAACGCGCGGCGTCGGCGCCGTCCACCAGACGGTGGTCGTAGGACAGGGTCAGGTACGTCATGTCGCGGACGCCGATGACCGTGCCCTCCTCCGTCTCGATCACGGCGGGACGCTTGACCGTCGCGCCGATGCCGAGGATCGCGACCTGGCCCGGCGGCACGATGATCGTGTCGAAGAGCGCACCGCGCGAACCGGTGTTGGAGATGGTGAAGGTCGCCCCCGCCAGCTCGTCCGGGCTGATCTTGCTGGCCCGCACCTTGCCCGCCAGGTCGGCGGTGGCCTTGGCGATACCGGCGATGTTGAGGTCACCGGCGTTCTTGATGACCGGGGTCATCAGGCCCTTCTCGGAGTCCACCGCGATACCGATGTTCTCGGTGTCGAAGTAGGTGATGGTCCCCTCGGCCTCGTTGATCTTGGCGTTGATCGGCGCGTGCGCCTTCAGCGCCTGGGCCGCGGCCTTGACGAAGAACGGCATCGGGGAGAGCTTGACGCCCTCACGCGACGCGAACGCGTCCTTGGCACGGGCGCGCAGCTTCATCAGCCGCGTGACGTCGACCTCGACCACGGAGGAGAGCTGCGCCTGCTCGTGCAGCGCCTTGACCATGTTGTCGCCGATGACCTTGCGGATGCGCGGCATCTTGACGGTCTGGCCACGCAGCGGCGACGCCTCCAGCTTCGGCGCCTTCTTGGCGGCCGGAGCGGCGGGGGCGGCGGCCGGAGCCGGAGCCGGGGCCTTCGCGGCCTCGGCGGCGGCGATGACGTCCTGCTTGCGGATGCGGCCGCCGACGCCGGTGCCCGAGACGGTGGACAGGTCCACGCCGTTCTCGGCGGCGAGCTTGCGCACCAGCGGGGTGACGTAGGCACCGTCGTCGGACGCCTGGGCGGCGGCCGGGGCCGGAGCCTGGGCGGCCGGCGCGGGAGCCGGGGCCGGGGCGGGCACCGGAGCGGCCGGGGCCGGCTCGGGAGCCGGGGTCTCCTGCTGCTGCGGGGCCGGGGTGGTCGGCGCCTGCGGCGCCGGGGCGGCCTG